>DATEHJ010000285.1:0-34881 GCA_035279645.1 Gemmatimonadaceae bacterium | reverse complement strand
GACGCGGCGTAGCTCCCGACCGCGCGGAGGGGGGCAGGGTGGTTTGATTCTTTCCTAGACCACGCACCTGGTCCCCTGGCTCCCGCGAAATGCCCGACAAGGAAGGTCCGCGCTTACTCCGCGCGCTGAGACATCGGAACTATCGGCTCTTTTTCGGCGGGCAGAGCGTGTCGCTCATCGGTACGTGGATCACGCGTATCGCGACGAGCTGGCTCGTTTACCGCCTAACGGGATCGGCGCTCCTTCTCGGCGTCGTCGGATTCTGCGGGCAGATCCCGTCGCTTCTCCTTTCCCCCGTTGCCGGAGTCCTCATCGACCGGCATGACCGACATCGCATTCTCGTCATCACGCAGGTGTGCTCGATGTTGCAGTCGCTCGCTCTCGCGCTGCTCGCATTGCCGGGAATCATCACCGTAAACGAGATCCTGGCTCTTCAAGTCGCGCAGGGTGTGATCAACGCCTTTGATACGCCGGCGCGGCAATCGTTCATCGTCGACATGATCGAGGACCGTGCCGACTTGCCGAACGCAATCGCGCTCAATTCGACGATGGTGAACGGCAGCCGAATCATCGGTCCTTCCATCGGCGGGGTCGTCATCGCCGCGGTCGGTGAGGGTTGGTGCTTCATGATCGACGCGATCTCATATGTCGCCGTGATCGCCTCTTTGCTCGCCATGCACGTCTCCCACCGCTCCCACCGTCGCGCCGAGGGGAGGGTCGTCGAGGAGCTTCGCGCCGGATTCGCGTACGTGTCTCGGTCGCTGCCGATGCGATCGTCACTCCTGCTCCTCGCCCTCGTGGCGACGATGGGGATGCCATACACGGTGCTCATGCCAGCCGTTGCTAGCGACTCGCTTCACGGAGGGGCGCATACGCTGGGCTTTTTGATGACTGCTTCCGGCCTGGGGGCGCTCGCCGGCGCATTGTATCTGGCGTCTCGGAATTCGGTGCTCGGGCTTGGCCGGGCCATGGTTGTGTCGACGATCGCGTTCGGAATTGGACTAGCCGCGTTCTCGCAATCTCGACTATTGTGGCTCTCGCTGCTTCTATTACCTATCGTCGGTGGCGGTATGATGGTTGAAACAGCGGCCACGAATACGATCCTCCAGACGATTGTCGAGGAGCACATGCGGGGGCGCGTGATGTCCTTCTACACAATGGCCTTTCTCGGAACTGCCCCGCTCGGCAGCCTCCTCGCCGGGGTACTCGCTGATCGCATCGGCGCGCCAACGACGATTCTGCTCGGCGGCATCGCGTGCGTCGGTGCGGGGATCTGGTTTGGAATCCGGCTCCCGGTGCTGCGGAGATACTTGAGACCCATCTACGTGCGGAAGGGGATCCTCCCAGGGTAAGCGCTCGGCGTTACGCCAAACGCCACCCCGCACCCGCACCTGTAGCGAGCGTCAAACGGTTCGCCCGAGTTGGCCGTACTTCCTCTGGAGCGAGCACACCGGCTCCAAAACCGAGGTGAGGGATACGTACACGGCGACTGCGCGCGATCTTTCTCGTACGTTCGTGCTCCGCTCAGGGGACGATGCCGATCAGGACCGCGAGCTTCTCACTCGGGTTCGGAACGGCGAACGAGATGCGTTCGGGCGAGTCATCGAACGGTACCTGCCGCGAGCGATGGCGTTGGGGATGCGGCTGTTACACCACCGAGAAGATGCGGAAGACCTGGTTCAGGACGCCTTTCTAGCGGCGCTGCAGCATATCGATAGCTTCGATCTGTCGCGGCCGTTCTGGCCGTGGTTGTCTCGCATCATCGTCAATCGCGGACTGGATCTCTCGGCTTCGCGATCGGCTCGTTCGGCGGAGGTGTTAGGCGACGAGGTCAGTGATGCGGGCCCATCGCCAGCGGAAGCGGCGGAGCGGGGCGAGATCCGAGATGAGTTTCGTCGGACACTTGCCTCGCTGCCGGAAAGACGGCGCTTGGTAGTGCAGCTCTTCGAGGTAGATGGCTTTTCGGTCGCTGAGATCGCGAAGCTATTGGATTCTTCGCCAGCAACGATTCGCTGGCATTTGCATATGGCGCGTCGTCAGCTGCGTAATGCGCTGGCGCCGCTCCGTCGAGGTTGAGTGGATGAGACATAACGATATCGGCTCGGATCGCGAATTGGCGCGGGAGCTGCGCCGGCTCGATCCTCCGCCGCCAACGGCAGGCCAGATGGCGGCTCTCGCTCGGCGCATTGTCAGCCGAGCAACGCCCCTGCTCGACGCGCGCCGGCGCGGGGCCGCATCATGGTGGGAATACGCCGCGGCCTGGGCCGGCACCCTGCTCCCGTTAGGTGTGGCGGCTGCGTTCGTCGCGACGGTTTGCCTCGCCTGGAGCTCGGCGAGAGCTCCGTTGCGAGCGCACGCAAACGAGCGCACCGCATTGTTGCGCGTCGTCACGAATCGCGCGGAGTCGCGCGAGCTCGTCGACTTCGTGCTCGACGCGCCGGCTTCCGAGGCCTCCGCGGGTTCGCGGGGGACCCCGCGCTAATGCGTCCGCTCACGAGCATCAACGTACCGGCACGCTCGCTCGCCATCATCGTCATCGCGGCGACCATCGTCGCGAGCGTTGTTGCCGGTATTGCGATCGACCGAGTGTTACTGCGTAGCTCGCCGACGATAATCGGTGACACCGGGTTCCATCCGCTGTCGTCGGCGCTGCGGTCACCGACGCCGGAGGAGCGGCGCCGGTTGCGGCACGAGTTGGCGAAAGAGCTCAGTCTCACCCCGGCCCAGGACAGCGCTTTCGACGCGATCATGATGCAGCGCGCCGGCGAGTTCAGTGCATTGCGCGAAGAGATTCGGCCGCGCGTTGAGCGGCTAGTCTCCGACGTTCGCAGCGACATGGAGCAGGTGCTGACGCCGGCACAACGTGAGCGCTTCCGACGACTCCAGCTCCGCGACGCCGATACCGCGCGTCGGATGAGCAGCACGCCTTAACGAATTTCACCCATCATGACTTTTTTCAGGCGAGAGCGGATGTCAACCCGTCCGGTGCTCTCGATAACCCTTCTCGTGTTCGTGGCCGCCTGTCATCAGACGGCCAGTCAACCAGTGCCCCTGCCAAACGCCGCCGCGGCGCGACGGGATATCGTCGTCCGTGTACAATCCACCGGAACGCTCGAGCCAATCGATCTCGTGGCGATCCGTTCGAAGGCCTCGGGACTCGTGCAGAAGATGCCGGTCGACATCGGGAGCGACGTAAAGGCCGGCGATCTGATCGTGCAGATCGATCCGCGCGATGTGAAGAACGAGTTCGAGGAAACGCGAGCCGACGACGTGGCCAGCGTCGCGGCGATGCACAACGCCGACCTGCAGAAGAAGCGCGCCGACGACATGCTAGCGCAAAAGGTGATCACACCGGCTGAGCATGACAGTGTCGCGGCGAACTTCGTGCGTGCGGTGTCGGTGGTCGCCGAGGATCGCGCGAATCTCGATCTCGCGCGTCAAAAGTTGGAGGACGCCACGGTTCGAGCGCCGGTGGACGGAACGATCCTGAGCAAGAGCGTGTCGCTCGGTCAGCTCGTGACGTCGGCGACGGGTACCTTTGGCCGCGACACATCGATCGTGACGATGGCGAATCTCCTCCGCGTGCGCATGCGTGTCAACGTGGACGAGGCGGACCTCGCGAACGTGCGGCCCGGAGAGCCGGCGACGATTCGCGTCGACGCGGTGCCCTCGCGCAGTTTCGACGGCGTCGTCGAGAAGGTCGAGCCGACCGCCGTCGTGAATCAGGGCGTGACGTTTTTTCCCGTGCTCGTCACGATCGACAATCATGAGCGTTTGCTCATGCCAGGAATGAATGGCGAAGTGACGATCATCGCCGCGCGGCGGTCGGGCGTCCTCGCTATCCCCGTCGACGCAGTTCGCGGGTCCAACGAGCTCGTCGCCATCGCGCGCGTGTTTCAACAGTCGGCGGATTCTCTGCGCGACGAGATTAGCCCCTCGCTACTTCCCTCGTCGACATCCACGACCGGCAGCGCGACGCGCTTTGCCGTCGTTGCGCTGCCGGGGGGCGTTTACGAGCTGCGCGCGATTCAACCTGGCGCCTCGGACCTCGAGTGGGTCGAGGTGCTCGGCGGTATTCGCGAGGGCGAGAGGGTCGTGATGCTCGGCGACGCGTCTCGCGCGCGGCCAGCGATACCACCGTTGTTGCGACTCGCTCAAGGTGTCGCGCGCACGACGGCGCGCGCCGCGACCCAATCCGGGAGCGTGCGATGAGAGGCACCTCCATCCTGAGCCTCGCGCTCGTCGCCGCCTGCACACCGCATCAGCCGCCGTCGATCAGTGGCGAACCGGGCGCGCCGGCGCAGCCTAACGAGTACTGGAACGCGCCGCCAGCCATCAAGACGCGAGTACAGACGCCGACACCGGCGCCCGCACCGACAGCGTTGCCGGCATCGATTGGCCGACTGGGCATGGCCGAGATCGTCGATCTCGCGCTCCGCAACAACCCAACGACGCGTCTTTCCTGGGCTCAGGCGCGCGCACAGGCGGACGCGTACGGTGCGAGTCGCGGTCAGTACTTCCCGTCCGTCTCGATCGACGTCGGCGGCTCGCAGGCGCAGCCGCTGGCGCCCAGCGGAGTGCTCACCCGGCGGATTCAATACGGTCCGACGATCACTCTGTCGTACCTCGTGCTCGACTTCGGCGGTCGCGTCGGGAGCGTCGACGTCGCGCGACAAACCGCGGTCGCCGTCGACCTGGCGCACAACGTCGCCGTTCAGAATACAATTCTCGGCGCCGAACAGGCGCTGTTCGACTATCAGGCAGCGCGGGCCCAACGTGACGCGCAGCGCACCGCTGTCGAGGAAGCGACCGCGAATCTCAACGCCGCCGAGGAGCGTCATCGCGTCGGGCTGGCGACGATCGCCGACGTTCTGCAGGCGCGCACCTTTCGGTCGCAGGCGCAGCTCACACTCGAGACGTTCGAGGGTGCGGTGCACATCGCGCAAGGCTCGCTCGCGGTAGCAATGGGAATTCCCGCGAACGCGCGCTTCGAGCCACCGATGCTGACAGACTCGTTGTGCCCCGACTCGCTGAAGTTCATCGCGCAGTCGATCGACACGTTGATCGCGGTCGCGGTGCGAGAGCGGCCCGATCTGGAAGCGGCGCGCGCTCAAGCCGCGGCGGCAGCGGCACAGGTGCGCGTCGCGCGATCAGGGCTGTACCCGACGGTATCACTCAACGCCAACAGCGGGTATACCTCGTCGACCATTCCCGGCCTCCGTGGGCGCACGTACAGCGTTGGGCTGACCTTCGATTTGCCGGCGTTTACCGGATTGTCGCGACAGTACTCGCTGCGGTCTGCCGCGGAACAGCTCGATGCGGCGAACGCGCGCGCCGAGCAGACGCGTCAGCAGATCGCGCTGCAAGTGTTCAGCGCGTACTACACTTTGCAGACGGCGACGGAGCGCGTGCGAACGGCGGCCGACCTGCTCGCGAGCGCGACCGAATCGGAAAGCGTTGCGCGCGGCCGTTATCGTGAGGGAGTTGGAAGTATCGTGGATCTGCTCATCGCGCAGTCGGCGCTCGCGGATGCACGCGCGCAGGACGCGCAGGCGCGGTGGCAGTGGCATGGATCGCTCGCGCAGCTCGCCCACGACGTAGGCGTGCTGGGGCTGCGAGGAGAGGCGCTGTCGCCGTTAGGCGCTGGCGCTGACACATCACGCACGAATCGGTGAGACTGAGCAATATGATGGTGGTTCATTTACGTCGGGCAGCCGTTGGTCTGATCACGTTGGTCGCCGCGTGCGGGAAGAAGGCGCCGGAACGTTCGCCGAGCGTTCCGGTCGCGATCTCCCCCGCGGTGAAGATCGACGCCCCGGCGATGGTTGTCGCGAATGGCGTCGTCGAGCCGGTGCAAACGGTCGCGGTCGAAGCGCAGGTCGGCGGTATTCTCACGGAAGTCAGCTTCCAGGAAGGGGAAGACGTCACCGAAGGTCAGGTGCTGTTCCGCATCGATCCTCGTCCCTTCGCGGCGGCGCTGCGCCAGTCCGAGGCTGCAGTGGCCCGCGACAAGGCGCAGGCGCAGAGCGCGGAACGAGACGCGGAACGCTACAAGGCCTTGGTGGCGAAGGACTACGTGACGCAATCGCAGGCGGAGCAGGCGCAGGCGCAAGCAGCGTCGATGCTCGCCACGCTGCAGTCGGACAGCGCCGCCGTCGAGAACGCACGCGTGAATCTCGGTTACACGACGATCCGCGCGCCGATTGGCGGCCGTACGGGGAGTCTTCTCGTTAGGCGCGGCAACCTCGTCAAGCCGAGTGGCGGCCCGCTCGTGGTGATCAACGAGCTGCAACCGATCCTGGTGCGCTTCCCGGTAACGGCGCGCGATTTTCTCGCGCTCCGGAGGCGCGTCGGCAGCGGTCCGGTTCCCGTTCGCGTGACCGCGTCGGACAGCACGGTGCTCCCCGAGCAGGGTTCCTTGACGTTTCTCGACAACGCGGTCGATTCGTTGACCGGGAGTGTGACGGCGAAGGCGCGGTTCAGCAATTCGTCGCGGGCGCTGTGGCCGGGAGAGTATCTCCGCGTTGCCGTCCAGCTGGACGTCCGGACCGGCGCGATCGCGATTCCAACGACGGCGGTACTGAACGGGCAAGAGGGAACGTACGTGTACGTCGTCGACAGCGAGAAGAACGCACACGTGCGAACGGTCACGGTCGGCCAGTCGGTCGGGGACCTCACCGTGATCGAACATGGTGTCGTCCCCGGTGAGCAAGTGGTCGTCGACGGACAATCGCGTCTCGTGCCGGGCGCCAAAGTCGATGCGAAACCGCAGGCGACGCCCGTCGCGCAACGGTCGGGGACGTCGGGAATAGACGAATGAATCTTTCCGCATTGTTCATCCGGCGGCCGGTCACGACCGTGCTGTTCATGGTCGGCCTGATCGTTTTCGGCATCACCGCGTATCGCCGTCTGCCGGTGAGCGATCTGCCTACGGTCGATTTTCCGACGATTCAGGTTTCGGCGTCGCTGCCTGGCGCGAGCCCCGAGACGATGGCGGCCGCCGTCGCGACGCCGCTCGAGAAACAGTTCTCGACGATCGCGGGCATCGACAACATGACTTCCATCTCGAACCTCGGTTCGACGTCGATCACGATCCAGTTTACGCTCGATCGCAACATCGACGCCGCCGCGCAAGATGTGCAGGCGATGATTGCAAAGACGCTCAGAGATTTACCGCCCGGGATCATCCCGCCGTCGTATCAGAAGGTGAATCCGGCGGATCAGGCGATTCTGCTCTTTGCGTTGACGTCGAAGCTCATGCCGTTGTCGCAGCTCGACGAGTACGGCGAGACCGTGCTGGCACAGCGCATTTCGATGGTGCCGGGCGTGGCGCAGGTGATCGTCTATGGCTAGCAAAAGTACGCCGTGCGCGTGCAGCTCGATCCAACGGCGCTTGCGTATCGCAAGATCGGCATCGACGAAGTCGCGAACGCGATCAACAACCAGAACGTGAATCTTCCCACGGGTGTGTTGTGGGGACCGAACAAGGCCTTCACCGTGCAGGCGAACGGCCAGTTGCAGGATGCCGCGTCGTTCTCGCGAATGGTCGTCACCTATCGCAACGGCGCGCCCGTTAGGCTCGGCGACATCGGCCACGTTCTCGACGACGTGCAGAGCAACAAGGTGGCGAGCTGGTACAACGGAGCGCGCGCGATCGTGCTCGCGATTCAGCGGCAGCCGGGGTCGAACACCGTAGCGGTCGCATCGGCGGTGAAAGATCTCGTCGAGAAACTGCGGACGCAGGTGCCGGGCAGTGTGCAGCTCACGACGCTCATCGACCGCACGATTCCGATCGAGGAGTCCGTGCGCGACGTGAAGATGACGTTGTTGTTGACGCTCGTGCTCGTCGTCGCCGTGATTTTCTTGTTCCTGCGGAACGTCTCGGCGACGATCATTCCGAGCTTGGCGCTGCCTATCAGCGTCGTCGGCACGTTCGCCGTGATGTATCTGCTCGACTACAGTCTCGACAATCTCTCGTTGATGGCGTTGACGCTCGCCGTCGGCTTCGTGGTCGACGACGCAATCGTAATGCTCGAGAATATCGTTAGGCACATGGAGATGGGGAAGCCGCCGCTCAAAGCCGCGTACGACGGCTCGGCGGAAGTCGGATTCACCATTCTCTCGATGACGATCTCTCTCGTGGCGGTTTTCATTCCGATCCTGTTCCTGGGCGGAATCATTGGCCGACTGTTCCACGAGTTCGCGGTCGTGATCGCCGTAGCGATCCTGATGTCGGGCGTCGTGTCGCTGACGTTGACGCCGATGCTTTCGAGCCGTGTCCTGCGGGCACATGGCCAGGAGACGCATGGCCGCTTGTACAACATCACCGAGCGCGGATGGGAGAAGGTGCTCGCGCGGTATGCGTCGTCGCTCAACTGGGTCATGGCGCATCGCCGATCGATGCTCGTGTTCTCGGCGGGCATTCTCGTCGGGACGGCGGTGTTGTTCGCGCTCGTGCCGAAGGGGTTCATCCCCAGTCAGGACAACGGCAATATGTCCGTGACGACCGAGGCAGCGCAGGGCACATCCTTCCTCGATATGATCGCGCACCAGCGCGAGGTCGCGTCGATCGTTCAGCAGGATCCGAACATCGCGGGATTCATGTCCGCGATCGGTGGCGGCGGCGGCGCGAATCAATCGCTGAATCAGGGTCGTCTCATCATCGGCCTCAAGCCTCGCGGCGAGCGGAAGAGCGTCGACGAGATTATCGCCGAGCTGCGACCCAAACTCTCGCGCGTGCCAGGAATGGTCGTGTTCATGCAGAACCCGCCGGCGATTCAGATCGGCGGACGCGTCGCGAAGAGTCTGTATCAGTTCACGATGCAGAGCTCGGACATCGCGACGTTGTATCCCGCGGCCCAGAAGCTGATCGACGAGGCGAAAAAGTCGATGCTGTTGCAGGACGTGACGAGTGATCTGCAGCTTGGAAATCCCCAGGCAAGCATCGAGATCGATCGCGAGCGGGCCGCGTCGTTGGGCGTGAGCGCATCACAGATCGAGCTGGCGCTTTACGACGCGTACGGGTCGCGGCAGGTCTCGACGATCTACACCCCGAATAACGAGTACTGGGTGGTCATGGAACTGCTGCCGCAGTACCAGCAGGATCTTTCGGCGTTGTCGCTGCTGCACATTCAGGCGAACACTGGAACGCTCGTGCCGCTCTCCGCCGTCGCGACGGTGAATCAGAGCACGGGTCCCGTCGCGGTGAATCACGCCGGGCAGCTTCCTTCGGTGACGTTGTCGTTCAATCTGCGGCCGGGAGTCGCGCTAGGCGATGCGGTGACCGAAGTGCAGCATGTCGCGCGCAACGTGCTGCCCTCGTCGATCGCGACGAATTTCTCCGGTACGGCGCAGGCCTTCCAGGCAGCGCAGGCCGGACTCCTCGCGCTCCTCGTGATCGCGATTTTCGTGATCTATGTCGTGCTCGGCGTCCTGTACGAGAGCTTCATTCACCCGATCACGATTCTCTCAGGCCTTCCCTTCGCCGCGTTCGGCGCGCTGCTGACGCTGTTGATCTTCCATGTGGACCTGAGCGTGTACGCCTTCGTCGGCATCGTGCTGCTCGTGGGTCTGGTGAAGAAGAACGCGATCATGATGATCGACTTCGCGCTGGAGTCGGAGCGGAAGGAAGGGCGGGAGCCGGCGGACGCGATCGTGCACGCGTCGCTGGTGCGCTTCCGACCGATCATGATGACGACGGTCGCGGCGTTGATGGGAACGCTCCCGATCGCATTGTCGATGGGCGCCGGCGCCGAATCGCGCCGACCGTTAGGCATCGCGGTGGTGGGCGGGCTCGCGTTCTCTCAGTTGATTACGCTGTACGTGACGCCGGTGGTTTATACGTATCTGGCCGGAGTCAGCGTGAAGATCGATCGGTGGTTGGCGAGGTCGGTGGAGGAGGAACCGTTGGAGGAGGTGAAGAGGGAGAGACCGCAGCTAGTTGGCGTTGGCGACGACTGATTGCATCTCGACAGCGTGACCGCGGACTGACGCCCGTCACTAACGAACTCGCACGGGCTGCGAGCGAAGCGAAATTCCTCATCGCCCGCGGAATTGCAGATCTTTTGCTGCTGATGAACCGTTGGAAATCGGGCTTTGGCCCGAAGTGGAGCAACAGTCCCCGCGTCAGTTGTCTTGTTTTCCACTCGCGGAAGTCCGCGCTGACGCTGTCGGATCGCGGCACCAGAAGAATGCGTCGCGAATCGATAGTATTCAGCGACCATGTCAGTTCTTCTCTTTACCACTCTCGTCGCTGGGGGATCATTCTCCGCTGGTCTCCTCGGCGCTTTGACTGGCCTTGGCGGCGGCATTGTGATCGTCCCGATGCTCACGCTGCTATTTGGCGTGGACCTGCGCTACGCAATCGGCGCGTCGCTGGTTTCCGTGATCGCGACGTCGTCGGGGGCGGCGGCGGCGTATGTGAAGGAGGGCTATACCAACGTCCGCGTCGGCATGCTCCTCGAGATCGCGACGACGGTCGGCGCGTTAGGCGGCGCGTATCTGGCCGGGCGAGTCGGCACGAGCGTGATCGCGGTAGTTTTCGGCATGATGCTGTTGTACTCGGCGTGGCGATCGACGAAGCCGTTGACGGAGCATGTGTCGGCCGAGGATGCGCACCCGCTCGCGAACCAGCTGCGCCTCAACTCGACCTACCCGACGCCTAACGGCTTCCAGCCCTACGCCGTGCAGGCCGTCCCGGCAGGCTTTGGGTTGATGCTCCTCGCCGGCATCCTCTCCGGCCTGTTGGGTATCGGATCCGGAGCTCTCAAGGTGTTGGCGATGGATCAGCTGATGCACCTACCGTTTAAGGTCTCGACGACGACTAGCAATTTCATGATCGGGGTCACCGCCGCTGCGAGCGCCGGGATTTATCTCGCCCGCGGCTACATCAATCCGTCACTCGCGCTACCGGTGATGCTCGGCGTGCTCGCCGGCGCGCTGACGGGCGCGCGCGTGCTCGCCCGCGCCAATACGCAAATGCTCAGACGAATCTTTGGCGCAGTCGTCGTGGTGCTCGCCCTGGAGATGCTGTATCGCGGCCTTCGCGGAGGGCTTTGATGGCGACTCCGGCGCGACGTGACCGATGGACCGATGACGAGGTCGATCAACTGCTCGGCAACCTGCTGCGCGTCGGCGTGATCATCGCGACGATCCTCGCGGCGGTTGGCGGTGTATTGTATCTCGCTCGACATGGCCTCGAGTCCACCGACTATCACGTTTTCCGCGGTGAGCCGCCGGAGCTGCGTCGAGTAGGCGGTATCGTACGCGGCGCGTTCGGATTGAACGCGGCCGCGATCATTCAGTTGGGCCTGCTGCTCCTCATCGCGACCCCGGTCGCACGCGTGGCGATGTCGCTCATCGCGTTCATTCTGCAACGGGATCGGGTGTACATCGTCGTGACTTCGATTGTTCTTGCTTTGCTCATTTTTAGTCTCACCGGAGGCGTTCCGGGTTGAGCGCGCGCCGAACGCACGCGGACGAAGTGTCCGCGGCGCTCGGGTGAGATGTCCGGCGGAATGCGTTTCCTTTGCCGAGCTGGCTCGTCGAGATGTTGCCATGACTCGTTTCCGTTTTCAGGCGACTCTCGTCGCAATCATACTATTCGGCGGTCGACCCACCATTGGCGCCGCGCAATCGCTGCGCGGTTCGATGGCGAGCGTCGAGAAGATGTACGATCACGCCGTCAATGATGGTCTCACGTTCTACGAGACCAGCAGCGCCGTGCGTTGGGCGGCGGCGCGGGGCGAGCTCGTGCAGCTCCGCACGGATCACGGTTACGACCTGCATCGCGTGGCGTTTCCGTATGTACGGCCGGCGACGCTCTCGTTCGTCGACTGGTTCGCGGGCGACTACGATCGCGTGTGCGGCGAGCAGCTCGTCGTTACGAGCGGCGTTCGTCCCGAGAGCCGGCAACCGTCCAATAGCTCGCATCGATCGGTGCACCCGACGGGCATGGCCGTCGATCTGCGCCGGCCGACGGGACATTGCCTAACGTGGCTGCGGAAGGAGCTGCTCGCCTTGGAAGGCGACGGTGTCATCGAGGCGACGGAGGAGCATCATCCAGCGCACTTCCATGTCGCCGTGTTCGGGCCGGAATATGAGCGCTACGCGGCCACGCAAACCGACATTAGGCCGACGGCGATGATCGTCGCGCGTGCGCCCGCTCCGGCGCCAAGCGTGAGGCACTACAAGGTGCGTGAGGGCGACTCGCTCTGGAGCATCGCCCAGCAAAACGAGACGAGCGTTCAGAAGATCATTGCCGCCAATCGGCTCGCTCACACGAAAATCCGGCCGGGCCAGACGCTGATCATTCCGGGTCATTGAGACTTCGCGGCGAGCTTGGCTCGCCGCGAAACGACTGCCACAGTCACGAGCGCGATTCGCGTAGCGTCTCCACGGCTTGCGCGCTCGCCGAGTCGCCGACGGCTGCCTTGGCGACGGATCTCACGAGCGCGTCGTCGCGATTATAGAGATCGTTGCCGAAGTACAGCTGGTCGTCCTGCAGGTACGTCGTGAAATACACGATGTAGACTGGAATCTTCCGCGACAGATTCACCGTGTGGTTGTCCGGCCCGTTGTGCATTTGTTGATGCACGCGGTCGAGCGACCAGCCGAGGACGAAGTGGGCGAGCGAATCCGGATGCTGCAGACGAATGCAACCATGACTGAACGCGCGCACGTCCTTGTCGAACAGCTCTCCCTGCGGCGTGTCGTGTAAGTAGATGTTGAAGTCGTTCGGGAACATGAGTTTGGCGAGCCCGAGCGAGTTCTTGTCCCCCGGCCGTTGCCGCACGCGCTTGCGCCGGTCAATCGTCGCGATCTCGAAATTGTTGCGCGCCATGAACGACGGGTCGGCCTCGGCTTTCGGATAGACCTCCTTCTTCGCGATGCTGTCCGGCACGATCCAATACGGGCGAAAGACAACGAACTCCATCGAGTCGCTGAACACCGGCGTCGCCTTGCCCTGGTAGTCTTGACCGACGATCACTTTCATCTGAAGCGCCGGCTTGCCTTGATCGAAGGCCGTGAGCTCGAATGCCGGAACGTTCACGAGGATGTACCGGTCGCCTAACGAGCGCGGCAGCCAACGATATCGCTCGAGGTTCGCCGCAATTTGGCCGAGTCGGAAGCTCAGCGGCTTGTTGAGCGCGTCGACGGTCTCCGGCCCGAGCATGCTGTCGACGCCGATGTCGTGACGCGCCTGGAATCGCGCGACCGCTCCGGCGAGGCCATGGCTGTACCGCGTCGGCGCCGCCGAGACATGTGTGGTGTCGGCCGGCAGGTAGCCTTCGGCGCGCAGCCGCTCGGCAAGCGCCGCTAGGCGAGCTCGCGTGCCGCTCTCACCGGGCTTCAGTTGCGGGCCTTTCGGAATGGTCGGCCAATCACCCTTTGACGCGAGCTCGCGATAGAGCATGAGCTGCGTCCGAAGCGAGTCATACACCGGATCCTGAGGCCGAATCCGCTGGATCGATCGGTCGAGCGGGCCCTCGCGCAGCGTCCGCGCGAGCGCGCTGTCGACGTGATCCTCTCGCGGATCGATGTACCAGCTCTGCGAAACGGTATGTGGATCGATCTGTCCAGTGAGTAGGTCCTCACCAAGCGCCGCGTAAGTGCTGGTCATCAACACGTCGGCGTCGGCCAATTGCTCGGCTGTCGGTGTCTTGCTCGCGCGCAACGCTGAGACCGCACTTGCCAACGCCCCGATTGGATAAGTGTCGACGCGAATGGCGTCGCTATCCGCCGAAGCGAGCGCATTGGCGAGCTCGGTTACGCGATCGTTCGAGAGTCCCTGGGTGTCGAGCCAGAGTGGTACGCCGGCGTAGTTCGCGTACAGCGAGCGGACGTGACGCCATGTATCGGCTGTAACGCCCTTCGGTGCTGCCCCGGTGATGCGCAATTGGATCGCGCTCTTGACGGCGTCCAACGGGACTCCGTCGATCGCGTCCGGGCTCGGTGGCGTCCACGTGCTCACTTCGCCGGCGGCCTCGGCGTCGTCTCCTCTGTGACACGCGCCGAGGAGGAAAGAAGCGACCACGAGCGCCCCATACCGTCTATATCGCCGCATAGTTTTCAACCCGAGTCGCGTTTGATTCTCAGAGTCCATGTTCATCACAGCCTCCGAAGGGCGAAATGCGGGCCAGTAGAGTCCGGCCTTTGCTGCTGGCGGCCGCGGCTTTGGCCATTTGCACCGTCGGTATGCTGGCTGTACGGCCAATGCTCAAAGAGGTGCATGTCGCGCTCATACTGTTACTTGTGGTCCTGGGAGCGAGCGCGGCTGGTGGTCGTCTGCTCGGGTTGGCCGTGGCTGCCGCATCGTTCGTCGTGTTCGACGCGTTCTTCCTGCCGCCGTACAACACAATGGTCGTCGCGAATCCGCTCGATTGGATCGTGCTGGTCGCGTTTCTCGTTACGAGCGTCGTCGCCGCACAGCTGCTATATCGGGCTCAGGAAGAGGCGCGCATCGCGCGCGCCCGCGCTGCCGAGATCGATCGGCTCGCCACGCTCGGCGCGGAGACTCTGAACGCAGCCCATGCGACCGATGCGCTCGACGCGATCGCTGGCGTCATTCGCTCGAGCATCGACGTCGACGCGTGCGAGATTCTCATGCGCGCGTCGAGTGGCTTCGCGGTCGTGGCGCGCGCGCGACGAGAGGCGGCCAGCGTTTCGGAGTCGTCGCGCGGATTGGCGGAGTGGGTCAACGATAGCGGCGTCGCCGTCGTCGAGCAGCGTGATGGAACGACCCACCTAGCCGCGGCGCGGCCGGCGACGAGTGAGCTCGCCTTGCTGGAGAGGGGAAGTGTGCTCGCGCTGTTGCTTCCGTTGCGCGTCCGGAATCGGACCGTCGGTGTGCTGCGCGTGGTCGATGGAAGCGGCATACGTCTGGACTCGCAGCGCTGGCGTTTTCTCGATGCGATCTCGTATTACGCGGCGCTAGGCGTCGAGCGGGTAAGGCTCGCCGCGGAGGCGGAGCACGCGGTCGCATTGCGAGAGGCGGACCGGCTCAAGGATGCGCTGCTGGCGTCGGTCTCTCATGATTTGCGAACGCCGCTGACGACGATCAAGGCGATGGCGCATGACCTCGGCGCGCTCGGCGACGAGCGCAGTGAGATCATCGAGCAGGAGGCAGACCGTCTGAACCGGTTCGTCGCCGATCTGCTCGACCTGTCGCGTCTGAACGCGGGTGCGTTGCCGGTGCGGCTCGAGTTGAACGCGGTCGATGACCTGCTTGGTGCGCTGGTGCAGCGCGTGGAAGGCTCGTTAGGCGCGAAGCGCCTGGCGGTGCGGCTGCCACCCGGCGATGCCCTGCTCTTCGGGCGCTTCGATTTCGTCCACGCCTTGCGAGCGCTCGGCAATCTCGTCGAGAACGCGAAGAAGTATGACCGCAGCTCGGCATCGATCGAAGTGTCGGCGGAACGTGTCGGAGATGAGATCGCGATTCGTGTCGCTGATCGCGGGCCGGGCGTACCGGCCGAGAACGTACCCCGACTGTTCGAGCCCTTCCAGCTGCCTAACGGCAGTCAGCCGCATAGCGGTAGCGCGGGTTTGGGGCTCTCAATCGCTCGCCGCGTGGCGGAGGCGCAGAATGGACGCCTGGTTTATGCGGCACGCGATGGGGGTGGCAGTGTATTCACGTTGTTCCTGCCCGCGGTAGACGAGTCCGAAGTTTCGCTGGGCTCCGTTTCGGGAACCGCGAATTCCCCTTGAGGCCACTCGTTTGTTCAACGCGGACGCAACCCTATTCGTTTATTGCGCGCCTGGGACCTGAGTTCCGGAAGGGGATTCTCGGCAACGGCACGGACTCTTCGAGGTCGTCGTCGTAGTCGATCAGGTCGCGCAGGCGATAGGAGTGGCCGAGTAGATATGGCACGCTTGTGATGACGACGTTCGGCTTGAAGAGGAACGCCGTCCGGATGTAAAGAGCCGTTTTATTGTGAAGGAAGTGCTCCCACCACCGCCGCGGCACGACCTCGGGGACGACGACGGTTACCAGCTCGCCCGGCGTGACCATTCGCAAGTTCTCAACATATTCGACGAGCGGACGCAGCACCGACCGATAGGGCGACGGCAGTACCACCAGCGGCACGCCGACATCCCACTCGTCCCACGCCTGCTGGAGCACCGCCGTCTCGCGCTTGTCAACCTCGACGTAGAGCGCGAGTACCTCGTCCGAGATCGTCGTCGCGTACACGAGGGCCCCGGCGACCGCCTTCGTGATGCCATGCACGGGCACGATGACCGTGTGATGCAGCGGCGTGATCGGGCTCTGGCCATCGAACTCGATTTCGCGCGCGAATTCCTCGTAATGCCGATGAATCTTGCGAAGGACAACGATGATCACGGGGATGATCAGCGCCACGATCCAGCCGCCGCTCGTGAACTTGGTGACGATCTGAATGAGTGAGACGAGCGCCGTCGCCACGGCGCCGATGCCATTCAGGGTCGCGCGCCAGCGCCAGCCGGGCTCCTTGGTCCGAATCCAGTGCACCACCATGCCGGCCTGCGAGAGCGTGAAGCAGATGAACACACCGATCGCATATAGGGGCACGAGGGCGTTCGTGTCGCCATGAAAGAGCGCGACGAGCAACATCGCGATGAGCGCGAGCGTGATGATCCCGTTCGAGAACGCGAGGCGGTCGCCCCGCGCCGAGAATTGACGCGGCATGAAGCGATCGTTCGCGAGGATGCCGGCGAGTCGCGGGAAATCGGCGAACGCGGTGTTGGCGGCGAGGACGAGGACGGCGAACGTCGCGTACTGAAAGAAGTAGTACAGCGGATTCGTACCGAAGATGTGATGACCGAGCTGCGAGAGCACGGTTTGCTCCGTTGTCGGCATCACACCGTAGTGCTGGGCGAGAGCGCTGGTGCCGAGGAAGAAGGCGGCGAGAATCGTCACCATCCACACGAGCGTGACCGACGCGTTCCGCGGTGCTGGCTTCTTGAACGCGGAGATGCCGTTGGAGATGGCCTCGGTGCCGGTCATGGCCGCGCAGCCTTCGGCGAAGCCGCGCAGCATCAGATAAAAGAATGCGAAACCAGCGGGCGAGTGGAATAGTGACCTCGCCGAGGTCGGATCGACTTTGATCGGCGCCCCGATCGGCGCGAGCTCGTGTCCCGTGTAACCACGGTAGATGCCCGTCGCGATCAGCGCGAGCATAACGAGAATGAACGCGTACGTCGGAAGACTGAAGGCAATCCCCGATTCGCGGACGCCGCGCAGATTGACAACGGTCAACAGCACGATCGAGACAACGCACAACAGGACGGTGTGCGGGAAGAGGGCCGGGTACGCCGACGTCATCGCGGCGACGCCTGACGAGATCGAGACGGCAACAGTGAGGATGTAATCCGTCAGCAGCGCGGCGGCGGCGATGAGCCCGGGGCCGACGCCAAGATTGTCCTTCGCGACGGTATACGAGCCGCCTCCTCCCGGATAGGCGAAGATCGTTTGCCGATACGAAAGGCCAACGAGCACCAGCAGGCCAACGATGACGGCCGAGATCGGGAGGACGTAGTTGATTGCCGCCAAGCCGATGGCCCCGCCAACCACAAAGAGGATCTGGTCGGTCGCGTATGCAACAGACGAGATCGCATCCGAGGACAGAACGGCGAGCGCGGTCTTCTTACTGAGGCGTTCGTGCTCGAGTCGCTCGCTCGGCAGGGGTCGGCCGACGAGCAGATTCTTCACACGTTTTATGGTGGTGGGCATTCCGACGGTGCGGCGGTGCGCGGTGGGGTACATATGAACGACGCGCATCCACCACACCGTCGACAGTACGGGCATCAGTTTTTCATGATTTTTTTATATGGCACCCCGCACTGCTATGCCCGCGTCGCTTCAGGCATACGCGCAAAGCGTTCTCGAAGTTCGGGACGCTCTCGCCACACCCGATAGCCCATCGCGCCCATGGATAACAGGTTGCCGATTACGACCGCCCAGAGCCCAACGGCGCCGAGGACCCAGAGCGCGAGACTGCCGACGATGCCGACGAAGAGAACGTCGAGCACGATGACGGCCATGAGCGCGACGAGCCAGAACGACGGGAAGCGCTCGAGTTGCCGAGCACCCCATTCGATGCCAACGCCGACGGCGAAGAACGCCAGCACGTGAATCAGCGTATACGCAACAACGACCCCCACCGTGAGCTGAACATCGTTCGGAGACTGTGCACCGAGCAGGAACGCCGAGCCTAACGCGGCTGGAGTGAAGAGCGGGTGCCCGGCGAGCGCGTCGATGATCAGGAACCAGAGCGCGATCGCCGCCGCGCCGATCGTGCCCGTTAACAACCCGTCGACGATCAGGGGATAGTTCTTGAGCATCGCCGGGCCGAACGGCACGGACTCCTGCGTTGCCTGATGCAGATACAGCATCATCGCCACTCCGCCAACGAGATTCGCGGCCAGAACATGGACGGGGGGCAATAACGTCAGGACTGGTACGCCGAGGAGGAGCAATCCGCCGTAGTGCGTCGCGCTCAGCGCACCGACGCCGAAGAGCGCGCCGGTGAGGAGGCGTGGCACCTCACCAGTGACGTGCATCAGCCACGCGCCGCCGATGCCGAGCAGTGTGAACACGCCCAGATGGAGCAACGTGTAAACGGCGACGAGACGCGCCGTCGCGAGTGTCGGCTCGTGTCCGAGCAGCGCCGCCGCGAGCACCTGCGGCGTGTGAAATGGGTGACCCGTCGCGAGGTCAACCACGAAAAACCAGCCGGCCACGACCGCCCCTGCGAGCATACCGCCTACTGCACCGTCGACAACCGTCGTCGAACGCCGCATAGTGCCACGCTCCTTCCGAAGATGTCGTCAGGACCCGACCTGAGAACTGCGGTCCGCTGATGGAACTGTCAAGCACGGGTATCGCGCGGCTTGGCTTGTTAAGCTTCTCTCAGATAGAGAACCGCGACTATCACATCGTGGCGACGTCCGAATCCAAGCCTTCTCGTCCGGCAACATCACTCACGGTCCTCGTCATCGACGACGAGCCCCAGATCCGGCGCATCGTGCGCTCCGCGCTACAGAGTCCGACGACGCGGATCGTCGAGGCGAAGGACGCCGCGAGTGGTCTCGACGCGGGCAGCACGGAGCGTCCGGAGCTCATCGTGCTCGATCTCGGCTTGCCGGATATGTCGGGCGCGGACTTGTGCCGCGCGCTGCGCGCGCTGACGCGTGCGCCGATTCTCGTGCTGTCGGCGCGTCACTCCGACACGGAGAAGGTCGCACTGCTGGATGCCGGCGCCGACGACTACGTCACGAAACCATTCAGCACGACGGAGCTGCAAGCGCGTGTCCGGGCACTGCTCCGCCGCGCCGCGAAGAGCGAGACGGCGAATGCGGATACGCGCATCGAGTCGGGTGATCTCGTGATCGATCTCGTGGCGCGCACCGTGACCGTGAAAGGCGAGTACGTACATGTCACGCGAACGGAGTGGGACGTGCTGCGCGTGCTCGCGACACAAGCGGGTCGGACGCTCACACATCAGCAGCTCTTTCGCGAAGTATGGAGCGGCCGCACGTATGGCGACGCACAACAATATTTGCGTGTGCAGGTGGCGCATCTGCGACGCAAGATCGAGCGGGATGTCGTTAGGCCGCGGTACATCGTGACGGAGCCCGGGGTAGGCTACCGGTTCAACCTGGTCGACACGCACTAAGTCTCCACGCCGCGTTCAGGGCCGGAGCACATTAGGCCCGACGAGCGGTTCGCGCGCGCCAAAAATATCGGCCGGCTCGCTGAGAATGCGACGCGTGAAATCACTGTATACGAGCCGCACCTCCCAACCCGATCGGACGACATCGCTCCGGAGCGCCCTGCCGAAATCGATCCGTAGCGTTCGCTGCGAACCATGTGGCATCGCGCCAAAGAGGCTGACACCGGCGCTCGGCAACACCGGCGTGTTCATCCCGAAGGGCGCGTCACCTGCCCACAACCGCGCCGCGTTCAAGAACACGCCGAATGCGACATCGCCGTACTTCGTGGCGCCGGGCACGATGTGGCGCATCAGAAATCCCGTCGCCGCGCGACGACCACCGAACAACGCCGCGCGATACCCGATCAGCCGTTGTCCTTCCGTGTCGAGGCCGAGCTGAAATGGCGCCTGTACGCGCCAACCTCCTTCGAACTCGCCCCACCAGCGTGCGAGATCGAGATCGCTCGGCTTGAGGTACACTGCCAGCATGCTGCTGGTGACGATGCCATCCCAGTCTGACTGTCCGATCTGATGTCGTCCTTCAGTGATGAGATGAATCTCGGCGAAGCTCTTTCCCGAGCCGATTCCACCGAGGACATCGCCGAGGAGAAAGACATCGCTCGCGCCGCTGAGACTGTGCGTACCACGACCCAGTTGACCTAACAACTGCGCCCCCGTGGGAACGTCTTCCGTCCCGGCGAGGGAATTGAAGCCCTGCACGGTGATGAAGTTGAGATATCGCCACGCGCCGATTCCCGCGAAGCGTGCCCGCGAGACCTTGGGATAGCGGCCGAGGAGCGTCGTATCCGACTCGAGGCCGCGGCGCGTGATGGCGAGAGCGCCGGTCGCCTGACGATGCGTGATGGTCATCATCCCGCCGAGCAAGATTGGAGTCTTAAAATCTCCGAGCTTCACCACACCGCCGATGTCGGCGCCGAACGTGTTGAACTCCAGCGCGAGCGGGTCCACGCCCTCGCCACGGCTGAGCGCGATGAGCTGCGGACTCGCGCGTGCGATTCCGACCTGCCAGGCGATGCGTTGCAAGTCGGTGAGATACGAGTGAAACGCATCAACGAGCCAGGAGGATGCGTTTTGCCCCCAGTCCGCGGTGACGTCCAGTTGATACGGCTTCGCAAGGAACTGGTAGTCGCTCGCGCGGAATCCTGCCGAGCGCCCTGCGATCTCCTGATCGGCAACGTGCACTGCGCCCAGCCACGCCTTGCCGAACAGATTCTCATTGCCAACTTCGAGAAACGAGACGCGCCCTCCGCCGACGGACGCCGCGGCGGTGGCGGGAATTTCGTCCACCGTTTCGACGTTGATCGTGACGCCACCCGAGTCGTCAGGCACCGCCTTGACGCTGATGTCGGTGAGAAACGGCTGCTGGCGCAGGAGTCGCGCTGACTCCTTCACGCGAAAGTCCGAACATTTGCCGCCGCTCTTGAGAACGAGAAAGCGTCGAATGATGACGGTGTCGGTGGTCGCGTGGTGCAACCCGAGCGTGCGCGCTAGACGACGCCAATAGGCGACCTCGCCCTTGAAGGACGGACGCTGGGATGACACCCGGATCTCGTGGACGGTCTTTCCGTCGCAGCTCAATGAGCTCGACGCGCCACCTTGCGCGAGTAAACCGCCGGCCGTGAACGCCACCAGCACCGATGCGTTGGTGAAGCGGCGGACGGCGTGCCGCGCGAAGGCCGAGGTCATCGGCCTCCTCTTATGCAAAAATCAACCCGACCAGCTCGGCGCGTTCAGCCTGGCGTGTGACGTCGATTGTCTGGTGACCGACTCCGCCTACATGCCCACATTGAAGCGGAGCTGAATGCTCCGCGGGCGTGCCACCGAGGCGCCGCTGAAGAATGCGCCCTTCAACAAGTATTTCTTGTCGAAGAGGTTCTCGACGTAGAGCTCGGGTCTCAGCACGGAGGCGCCGGCAATGAACGAATAGCCAGCGCTGAAGTTGAAGATCGCGCTCGGGTCGACCTTTACCCCACGATTGAAATCGAAGAGGCCAGTGCCATAGCTGAAATTGCAGTCGGCCGGGTCCACGCCGTTGGTGAGACCGCTCCCGTAGATCCCGGTCCCGCTGAAATAGAGGCGATTGAACGAGTATGTGGCGCTGGCGACGATGGAGAGACGCTGGTCGTGGTCGAGGTCGAAGAAGCCCTGCGGCGTATCCGTCGGAAAGAATCCACCGGTGATCGGCCCTTCGCCGTACGCGTGGTTGAGCGCGACGTTCAAGTAGCCAGTAAACGGGCCCTGCGGACGCAACTCGACGACGGTCTCGATGCCGGTCACGTGGACGTCGGCGATGTTCACCGACGTCACGATCGCCGAGGCAGGGACGGTGTTATCGTCGATTCCCGGCTTCGAGTCCTTGCGATAGCCGGAGAGCTTCAGATTCACTCCCCCTGGGAAGCGCTGAATGAGCCCGAGCTCGTAGAAATTGTCGCGCTCGGGGAGTGTTGGCTCCGTCGTCGTATCGCCCTGCGCGACGCTCGTGATCGCTCGCAGGTCCTCGACGTTCGTCGGTACAAACTGTCGTCCATAGTAGGCGTAGAGCGTGGTCGACGGGGACGGGAAGAAATTGAGTCGAATGCGTGGGCTCACCTGCGTCTGCGTACCGGCGAACGGCGCGCTGTGCGCGTCGTACCGCACGCCGGTGCGCAACTCGAATTGCTCGATCGGGGAGTACGCCGTCTGTGCGAAGACGCCAGCGTCCCACCCTTTGAGGCCGGAGTTGGACGACGGACCATTGCTGCCGGAGGCATCGGTGGTGACGAAATCCTCGTGTCCGTTTGTCGACGATGTCTGCGTCCCAAGCTTGAACTCGAGGTCGTGCCGAGGATGGATGGTGTAATCGAGCTTCACGCCAACCGTGTTGAACTGTCGGCTCTCAGCGAGGTTGTACTGGTTTGGATCCGGAAAGAAGACGAATTGTGGCGTATCATGCAGTCCCGGGACGTAATCGAGAGTGCCGTGGCGATAGTACAGAGCCGCGAAGAGATCAGCATTCTCTGTCTCGCTGGCGCCTTGGCCGAACTGGTGTCGCCAGCCGAGATTGGCGAAGCTGTTGGCGTCGGTTTGATGGTCGTCGAGGAAGGTGTTGCCCGTCGTGTCGTACGGGACCTGGAACCTCGTTCGCGACGAGCTCAGGTCGAGACTGAGCACGTCATGCGTGCTCGGCGCGAATTGAATCTTCCCGAAACCGAAGTAGTCGGTGCCCTGGTTGTGAAAGTTCTCAATTTTATCCGACGTCGGATCGAGGATGACCGGCTCGATGCGCATGCCACTGAATTGCCGCGCGCCGGACAAGAAAAACCCCCATGGCCCACGGTTCGTGCTGAGACTCAGCGACTGTCCATTGAAACCGCGGTCGGTCGTAGCGCTTTCGTCATAGCTGCCGAAATACGTGCCAACGCTGCTGTGGAATCCGCCGGCGGGGATTTTCGTGGTGACGTTCACGATCGCAGCGTTCTTGTTGCCGTACTCGGCGTCCCAACCGCCTGTTTGGAAGTTGATCTGATTGACGATCTGCGGGTCGAAGAGCTCGTTGAGGCTTCCCGAGATGCCAGACGGCACTGGGACGCCATCGACGTAATAGGTGTACTCGGCGTGCTGTCCGCGAATGTGCACCTCGCCGGTCGGCGCACGCGCCGCGCCAGCGATGCTCAGCTGCAGAATCTGCGACGTGGTGTTGGTCGGCGCACCGTGATACTCGTTTTGCTGAAAAACCTGGTTGCCCGTTCGCGTGTCGACGGCGATGGGGACGCTCGCGGTGACGTTGACCACCGTTAGGTTGACGGCCGCCGGCACGAGACGGAAATCGATGTTGACCACGTCGCCGCCCGTCGCCGGCACGATGACGGATTTCGTCTCGGGACGAAAGCCGATCAGGCGCGCCGCCACGACGTAGCTGCCCGCACTCAGGTTGTGAACGGTATAGCGACCGAAGCCGTCGGTCTGCGTATTGGCGATGATGTTTCCATTTTGCGTAACGGTCACCTCCGCCGATGACAGCGGCTGCCCGCTGGTGCTATCGCTGATGGCACCGGAGACGTCGCCGCCGGCGGTGTAGCGAGCGCGCTCCAGCGCGTCGCTCCGCCTCGCGGCGCCGAGCATGAGCGAGACGGTGAGCGCGCTGACGAGCGCGAATTTCCATCGCTCGGTAGACGGTGCCTTCGCGCGAGCACTCCGAGGCACGTGTGTGTCGTTGATCATGGCTGGTTCAGGCGTAATGCTGGTCTGTCGGCGACCATGCGATCGGTCGCACTGGAACGACGTCGAGCCGAAGACGCTCGATCCGCTTCCGTAGAGGCTACGCCGGCGCCGGCGACGACGCGCCGACTTTTCGATGACTGGTTCAGCCGCGACGACGAGCGGCTGGTGGCGAGCGGCGACCGGCGCCTAACGGCGCCCGCGCCTCAGAGTCGCAGGAGCTGTTCGCGCAGGACCCGAGAGCGCAGCCGGCTCACCTGGTGCTGCTGGCCATTGTTCAGCACGAGCACGTACATCCCGCCAGGCAGCGGCGTCACGCGTTGAATCGATGGCACACTGACGATCGTTCCGCGCGACAGACGTACGAACTGCGCCGGATCGAGCCGCGCTTCGAGATCCTTCAGCCGATAGGTGATCGTGTATCGATCGTTAGAACGCGTCTGCAGATGGAGCAGCTCGCCGTCGGCGACGATCGAGACGACCTGATCGACCGGCACGAGAAAAATGTCGTCCTTCTTTCGGACGGGGATGCGCCGCAGCAGCGGCGACGGCGCGTGCGCGGCGTACTCGCTCGCCGCGGCGCGAACGCGCTCACCGTCGCCGACGTGTATTTCCGCCTGCTCCAGTCGCTCGATCGCTCGGTTGATGGTTTGACGGAGCCGTGCGGCGTCGACCGGCTTGAGCAGATAGTCCACGGCATTCATCTCGAACGCGCGAACGGCGTATTCGTCGTACGCCGTGACGAACGCGATCAAAGGCAGACGGTCGCGGCGAACGAGGCGCACCACGCCGAGGCCGTCGACTTCGGGCATCTGAAGATCGAGTAGCGCGAGGTCAGGTTGCACTCGTTCGATGAGCTCGACCGCCTCCGTCCCATTGGCCGCTTCGGCGACCAACTCCACGTCCTCGAAGTGGCGGAGGAGAGAGACGAGGAAGGAGCGCGCCGGCCGCTCGTCGTCGGCGACGACGACCCGAAGGCGACTCATATCGCCCCAGCCAAGGCGGGCCGGCGATTGGCCTCGAGCGTGATCTCGACGAGAGTGCCCCCTCCCGGCTCACTCGTTAGGCGCAAGCGCCCCGACGCTCCGTAATACCGCAGTAGCCGACTCTCCACGTTCGCGAGCCCGACGCCGCGGCGGCGGCCAGCAGCCAGCCGATCAGAGGCGATTCCTCCACCGGTGTCTCTTACGCTGAGACGCAGCACCTCGCCGTCGCCCAACGGATCGTGCTCGACGCGCGCTCGAATCGAGATCGTCCCACCTCGCCTCAGCGGCGATATGCCGTGCTTCACCGCGTTTTCGACGATTGGCTGCAGAATGAGCGGCGGGACGAGCACGTCGCCGAGCTCGTCGGGCAGGTCGCGCTCGATGTGCAGGCGCTCCTCGAACCGCGCCTGTTCGATCGCGAGGTAGGCATCGACGAGTTGCAGCTCCTCGCGCAAGGTAACGAAGTCGGCGGTTCGTCGCAGCACGGCGCGCAGCAGCGCGGTGAGCTGATACAGCGTATTGATCGCGCGCGGGGGCGACGTCGTGATGAGATGCCCGACCGTCGTTAGGGCATTGAACAGAAAGTGCGGATTGAGCTGCGCGCGCAACGCCCGGAGCTCGGCTTCGGTTGCGAGACGCCGCATGTCGTTCTCGCGAAGGTCGCGCTCGTACCGTTCCTCGCTCACGCGCAGTTCGTCGATGCGGCGTCCAACGAGCATTGCCGCGGTGTCGAGAAGCGCGATGTCATCCGACATCAAGCGCCGGCCGGCGCCGAGCGACGCGACATCGAGAACATAACCCGGCGCGTCGTTCGTCGGGACGGAAACCTCCGCGGTGCGCGGTCCGGTGGCGGTCTCGAGCGCGCCTCCATGGAGACCAGCGCTCTGATTCGGAACCTCGCGCCAGTGCACCTTCCCAGGCGCCAGCGCCGCCGCGAGTCGCCGGCACACCTCGTCCAGTGCCTCGTTAGGTGCAGTCGCCGCCGAGAGCGCCCGCGCCATCTCGTGCCGGACCTCGCGGTAGTCGACGCGATGCAGCATCACGCGATCGACAAATCGGTCGGTCGTGCGACGTAAGAGAGGATACAGTAGCGCTGTCCCGACCCACACCGTGAGGAGCATTCCGGGCACGCCGATGCGCAGCGCGTCGGGATCGCGTCCAATGAGCGGCGCGATGAGCATCACGTACGCGGCGACGACGACGGCAATGAGGGCGAGGACGGAAAGCGCTCGCTTGAGAAAGAGATCGGCGAGCGCGAAGCGAAAATCCTGATAAAGAATGACGAGAACCAGCGGAAGCGATGCATGGTGGCCGATGAGCTCGACGACCCACGAATCGTTCGCACTCGAGTGGCGACTCAGATGCAGCGCCGACACGGCGAACGCGGCGAGCGCGACAGCGGTGAGCGCCCGTGACGATTCACGTCGCCGCCGCGCGGAGACGCCGAAGAACAGAATGACGAGCGCGTAGCCAAGGGTGAGCAGGAGCAGCCCGTTCGTCGACAACGCGTCGCGCCTAACGACGGAGATGGCCTGCAGGACACCGCCGATGCCGCTCAGCCCGTAGGCGAAGATCGCGAGCGGACGCGGGCCAGCTCGTCGCTGTGGCGTCCGCGTCGCGGCATCGACGACAACCGCCGGCAGGAATCCCAGCGCGGTGTAGGCGAGCGCGGAGTACCAGGGACTGAGCTCGCCAAGGCCAAAGTCGTGCGACCCGAACACAACCAGCGCGGCCGCATTCCAGATCAATCCGAGAATCGCGGCGAGCAAGGGAATTCCGCCGCGCGCCACAGCCTCCCCACGCCGCGCACCGCGCCAGATCATCACCGCCAGCATGCCGTAGAGCGCAATGCCGGTGACGAAACCGACGAGATGGACGAGCGCGACGAGATCTGGAGCGTTCATGCCTGTGACGTTTCGACGATCCTGAAGTATTGTTTCATGAAAGAAGGACGCACACGCCCATCGCAATTTGGAAACGGCCGGACGAAGGTGGTAGCCGAGAGCCAATGAGTGGATGCCGAACGACAATGACTGGTTCGGCGAGGTCGCCGAGCGGCAATCGGATTGCGCGGCCGATGCTGCTTGCCTTCGTGGCGGCAGTCGTCGGCTGTGGCTCCATCTCGCGCGTGTCCGAGCAGACCTACCTCGGAGCGCCCTACAACTGGGCCTTTCGTAATCAATACCCGCACTCCGACCGCCTGTTCAACGCATTCGACTATGGACATGCGATCCTCTACGAACGGCTGTTGCGCGATGCTGGTCGGCCAGACGTCGCCGTGCGCGACATCGACGGACGCGAGTTCCAATTCATCACCACCAAGCTCCTCGTCGATCCGCCAGAACTGCCGCTCGAGGAGCACGCCGTAGGCCCCGCGTACACGACCCTCGTTCCGGAGTTGGCGGAGCTGTTCGACTGGACGCACATGTTGCATCGTCAGCTCTATGACGTGCTTGCCGACGAGAAGCTCGACAGTGCGGCGCGCGACACGCGCGTCGCGCAATTACTCCGCTACTACGAGAGCCGGCGCGACATCGCGCTGAGTCGGCACCCGAAGAGCATGGCGCTCATGGAAGGCGCCCCATACTCGCTCGTTTTCCGCCGACAGGATCCGAAGTTCAATGGTCTGCTCTGGTCGTATCACTGGTATCAGATGGCGGTATACGATGCGCTGCTCGCGACGAACGACGCCGGGGGGCGGCGTCGAAACGTCGACGCCGCCACGACGCGCTTCTGGGCGCTCATCGCCGATGCGCCAACGCACATGCCGACGATGATGCCGCTCGCGGCCGCGGTCGCGCCGCGCTTCGCCGCGCGCTATCCGGACGCCGCGATCGTCTTCGACAATCTGCACTCGCTGCACGACGTCGTCGCCGACATTCTTGCGTCGCCTAAAGTGCCGTCGCGCGATAAGCGATCGGCAATTCTGCGCGCGATGGCGACGTTTCGCGATTCCACGACGGAAGTCGTTTCGCGCGAGGAGTGGCTCTCGATGGCGCGCGAGATGGGCGTCGACAATATGGGCGGCGAGGCGCCGACGCCAGCGCGCGGACCGAAGATGTAGTGGAAGCGTGCGCCGCACGGGCCGGTGGGTGAGCGACGCCAATTGGATCTTGCGAGGTTAGCATACGCTCACACTCGCCGCCTTGACTCAGTGCGGGTTGGAGCCAACCGGGACCGTGGTCGCCACACGTATTCGGTGGCCATCGGGCACGAGCGTCACGCCCGCTAGATACCGATCGAGCCAGTTCCCCGGATGTCGGCGCTGCCACGATACGACGGTCTTCCCACTCAAGACGCCGATCGCGGCGCCCAACGGCAGATCGCTCGCCCAATGAACGTTCTGATATAATCGCGACAAGGCGACGAGCGTCGCGGTCGAATAGGCCAAGGGACCGACAATTCGTGTCGCCGAGCAGTCGCAGCTGGAGACTTCATCTGTCAGCACCGCCGCCGCCGCGAAACTCGCGGCCGTGTGGCCCGACGGAAACGAAACGAACGACCCATTGCCATCATGAAATCCACGGCCGAACGAGAAGTCCCCCGGCTCGCCAGACTTCGCGTTCGGAAGTGCACGTCCCGAAACACCCTTGACGATGCCATTCAGGCCAGCAGCGAGAACGATGCCCTCCGTGAGGTGCACGCCGAGCGAGGCGAAACGCTGCGAGCTCGTCGCACGGCCAAACAGATACAGCGCGCCGGCCGCGATGAAGGGGCCCGGGCCGCCCGAGAAGCCGAACGCACTCGCCGTGCGATGCAGGGCTTTGTTGTCCTGCAGATCCTCCGCCTGCATGGTCCGCTGGATCGGGTGATCGAACGGTGCAAGCAGTCCGGTTGCAACCACCGCGGCGCCAGCGAATGCGATGCCACGCCTGGTAACCATCGCACTCGACTGAGTCGCCACCGTATCGGTGTCAGTCGCCTGCGCTGGCGGCGCTTGCGCGAAGATGTTCGACCAAGCCAGGATCGCGAGGAGCGTCGCCATGTGAACGGCGCGCGCGAGAGATGGCTCGTGTTCGAGAACGCGTTCGTTGTTCGCGGAGTGCATGTGGACAGCCTCGTTCGCAGTCGGCGCAGCAGAATGTCGAACTGACTCCGAGACCCATGTCGTCGTTACACCAACCGTGGCTCCACATCGGCGCCGAGCCGCAAAGAAGTCGCAAAGACAATCAGCGCCTGCCTGCTCACGCGCTCGCTGCCTGGCGCTGGGCGACGAAGCGGCGCGTCGCCCCACACACGGACAGCCACGCGACGCCGGCGGTGATGCCGCCAAGGACGTCGCTCGGATAGTGCACGCCGAGATAGAGCCGACTGAATCCAACCGCGATGACGATGGCCGTGGCGACGCCGAACGCAATCGAGCGCGTTCTCCTCGTTGCGTTCGGTCGCGACGCGATGAGGTACGCCAGCAACAAGTAGCAGACCGTCGCGCCCATGCTGTGCCCGCTCGGAAAGCTGTACGAATGGCCGTACAGGTACGCCGCAGCATACTGCGGCCGTGAGCGGTGGACCGTGTTCTTGAGCACATACTCAATTGCCTTGCCGCCGATAGTCGCGCCGAGCCAATTCCACAGCAGCAGTATCTCATTCGCGCGCCAGAGATAGAGCGCGACGACGAACACGAGCACCACCACCACTGGCGACCCGAGCTGCGTGACCACATTGAAGATCGCGAGACCTGCTGGCGTGGCGTGGAGGTGGAACCACGATTCCACCACGCTATCGACGCGAACGAGGGTCTCGTTGTCGAGCACCGCGTCGAGCAAGCCGCTGAACGCCCATAGCGCGAGCACGAAAATGACGAAGCTCGCGGTCAGTCCGAGACCTAGTTGCGAATTCGGATCGAACCGCGCAGCCAGGAACTCCTTCACGCGCTGCGCCGCAGAGAGCTCGCGGCTGCCCGGTTCGCCCGTCATCACCCGGCGACGCTACGGCTTCTTCGTCGCTTTTGCCTCGGCCTTCTTCTCCTTGGCCTCGGCCTTCGCGTCCTCGTGCTCGTGCGCGACGATCGCGCCGGTCATCGCATCGACGTTCACTTCCTCGACACCCGACTTCCCGGCGACCTTGATGTCGTATGAGTAGATCAGCTTGCCCTTCTCCCGCTCCAACTCGTGCGACTCGACTTTGCCGCCAGGCACCGCGGCGAGCGCCGTCTTGCGCGCGTCGGCCTCGGCGATCTTCGCCTCTTTGCTCAGCGCGGCCTGGCTCGTTGCTTCTTTCTTCGGCGCCGGCTTTGCTGCCTGCGCCGAGGCGCGCGCTGCTGCGCCGAACGCCAGGATCGTCGCGAGCAGCGCTGCATACCTAACAGTTTTCATTGTCGTTCCCTCCAAGAATTGAGTGTTTGCTTGCTCTTCTCGGGAACGTAAGGCGGGTACCTGACGCCACGATGACAGAGGCGTTAGGGCAGCGTTCCGGACCACGCGATCGCCCACCGGCCGTCGCCGTCCGGTACCACGGAAACGTTCAGCATGATCTTGTCGAGCCGGGTCGGATGCGCGTGAGAGTACTGCACGATCTTCTGGCCACTGAACGTACCGATGGCCGCCCCGAGCACGACGTCCGACGCCCAGTGCTTGTTGTGATACATACGCGAGAGCCCAACCATCGTCGCGCCGCCGTACATCAACGGCCCGATCACCCACGTCGACTTCGGCCACCAGGTGCCCGTTTCCGCGGTCACTGCCGCAGCGGCCGCAAACGCCGACGTGGCGTGGCCGGACGGAAACGACTGTCGGTCACTGCTCTTGAAGCCCTTCAAGAATTTGAAATCGTTAGGAAGCGTGTCGCCGGCCGCGAAGGGACGCGCGCGCCCAGTGAGCCCCTTCAATGCGTACGTGACGACGTCGGCAACGATCACCGCTTCCGTACCGTGCCAGCCGAGGTCGGCGACCCGTTCGAAATGGCCGATACGCCCGACGGCGTACAACGTCCCACCGATCACGTACGCGCCGGGGCTCGCGATCCACTCGACTCCGGTCGACGCGTTTTTGAAGAACTGGTTCGCCTGCGCGCCAGGGTTCGTGAGGTGCTTCGCCAAGCGCTGGTCGAAGGGGAACATCGCGAACGTGCCGATCACGAATGACGCGCCGATGACGTAGTCCTTCTTCGTGAAAAGCGCCGCCGGCGTCTTCGCGCTGTCGGCCTTCGCCTTCGGCGGAAGCGCCGGCTGCGCGAGAACCGACGCGACCACCGTCGGCGAGACCAGGCTCGCGATTATGAAACTCGTAACTTTCTGCCGCAGCGCCGAGCGAGTCATTTCTCAAGCACGAGAAGAGTGAACGAACCGGGCACCACTGGTGGCCGTCGCCGCGGGTTCGCGGCGGTCGACTCCGTCGGCGTCGGTCCGAATTGCGCGCTCACGAGATACAAACGGTGCGATCGGGGATCGAGCGCCATCGTACGCGCGCCCGGCATCGTCGTCACCGTTTGCACGACGTGAAAACGATCCGGAGCGTCCTCGTGCACGACAGTAAGCGTGCCATCGGCGTTCGAGGCAAACGCATCCTGGGTGCCAGGATCGAACGCATTCGCGTCTACACCGGCGCCAATCGGCAGCGTCGTGATCAATTTTCCTTTGTCAGCGTCCGAGATCGCCAAGTGTTTGTTGCGGCACCCGCTGAAGAGTCGACGATGGGCTCGATCGATCGCGAGCCCGGTCGGTGACTCGCACGGAGCCAGCGACCAGCGCCGCGTCACCTTCTGCGACGCGGCGTCGATCTCGACGACCTCGGCTTTGTCCTCGATGTTGGCGTACAACTTTCCGCGGCCGTCGGGGACGCCGTACTCCGGCTTCCCGCCAAGCGCGATCGTGCCGACACGCTTGCCGGTCTTGGGGTCGATCACGCTCGACGAGTTCGCGTCGCCGTTGAAGGTGAACACGAGCTTCGACACCGGATCGTAGGTGATCGCGTCGGCGTCGTCGGCCGCCGTTGTGCGTCCCAGCACGTTGAGCGTCTTCAGATCGAACATCACGACGCTGCTGTCGCGTCCCGACGTCGCGAAACCATGTCCCGTCGCGTTGTCCAGCGCCGTGCCGTGCGCGGCGCTGAGCCCAGTGATTTCACCGAGCAGCTTACCGCTCGCCTCGTCGACGACCATCACACGATTCTGCCGGCCAATGAAGAGGCGATTCCCAGTCGTGTCCAGAATCACATAGTCCCACCCGCCGTCTCCTCCGAGCGTGTAGCGTTGCGTGACGTGATACGTCGCCGTCGCCTGCGACGCGGCCACGGGCGCGGCGACGACGAGTGAACCTACCGCGCCGGCGATGGAAAGGGTGACGCGTTTCATTCGGAGCTCCCGTTGAGTGAATACTCACGCCCGCGAATTGCCACGAGCAACGTCGGCACGACGAAAAGGGTGATCGGCGTCGACAGCGCCAGCCCGCCGATCACTGCGAGGGCCAACGGCTTTTGCAGCTCGCTGCCGGCGCCGAGGCCAAGCGCCAACGGCAAAAGCCCGAAGAGCGTGCACAGCGTCGTCATGAGAATCGGCCGCAGACGAATACGCGCCGCTTCGCGGATCGCCGGCTCGAGCGTCATACCGGCGGTCTTCATCCGGTGTCGAGTGAAATCGAGGAGAATGATCCCGTTCTTCACGATCAGACCGACGAGCAGGATCAGCCCCATGAAGCTCGCGACGTTGAGCGGGGTGCCCGTCACCAGGAGCAGGAGCATCGCGCCGACGAACGAGAGCGGCGCCGCCAACAGGATCACGAGCGGCTCGACGAACGACTGAAACTGAAGAACCATTACCGCAATTACGCTCGCCGCCGCGAGAAACAACACCAGCAGCAGCGCCCGAAACGCCTCCTGCTGGCTCGCGTACTGACCGCCGATCTCGACTCGGATGCCGCGCGGCGCCGGAGTGTGCCGAAGAATGGAGTTGACGTCGGACATGACGGCGCCCAGGTCGCGATTGCCCAAATCCGCGTGGATCCCGATCATCTGCTGCTGGTTTTGCCGAAGCAGCTCGCCGCGCGTGTCTTGCGCCTGGAATGACGCGAGCGACGCGAGCGGCACGGCGGACTTGCTTGCCGGTGACATGATCGGCAGCGCGCCGAGCTGGCGCGGATTGTATCGCACCGAGTCCGGCGCGCGCACACGCACCACGACCGAGCGATCCTCGAGGCGAATCTCGCCTGCCGGCACGCCCAACAACGCGCCGCTCGCCGTCGCCTGCACCTGATCCGGGGTGAGACCGACGCGATTCGCCTCGGCCTCATTCACCGTCATCTGCATCTCGGCGCTCGGTTCGGCGACGCCGTTGTACAGATCCTCGAGGCCGTCCACCTTCTCCAGCTGTGGCTGGAGCTTCTGTGCGTAGGCCTCGAGCGCGGTGAGGTCCGGTCCGAACAATCGGATCTCGACGGGCCGCGCCGCGCCGGCGAGATCGTTGATCACGTCGGACAGAATCTGAACGAACTCGATGTGCAGGCGCGGTACAGCGGAGCCGATCTTGTCGCGCACCTCGGCGATCACTTCGAAGATCGAGCGGCTGCGCTCGCTCCGCGGCACGAGGCGAGCTACGACGTCGCCGGTGTTCTGCTGTGTCGCGAACAATCCGAGTTCGGCGCCGGTTCGCCGCGACGTGCCGCTGATCTCCGGCGTGCGCGCCAGAATACCTTCGGCGATGTGGAGTTGGCGATCCGTTTCGGCGAGCGCCGTGCCGCCGGGCGTGAAGTAGTCCAAGACGAACGCACCCTCGTCCATCTCCGGTAGAAACCCGGTGCCGACGAAGCGATGCGCGAGATATCCCGCCACCACGAGCACGACCGCAACCAGGATCATCCACCGGGCATGATGGAGCGTGCGCGTGAGTGAACGCTCATACCAGTCGGCGAGCGAGTCGATCCCCTCGTGGACACGTGCCAGTGGGCCAGCGCGCCTCGCCGGTTCGACGGTCGGATCCTCCTGCTCCGTATCGCTCGCGGTGAGGAACTGCGCGCTGAGGAGCGGGATGATCGTGAGCGCGAGCAGCAGCGATACCAGGACCGCGATCGTGAGCGTGATCGACAACGCGTGGAAGAATTGCCCCTCGACGCCGGTGAGGAGGCCTAACGGGAGAAAGACGACGACCGTCGTGATCGTCGATGTCGTCACCGGCCAGATGAGCTCCTGCACCGCCTCGCGAATCGCCGCCTGGCGATCGGGGTTGATGTGCGTGTGTCGGACAATGTTCTCGGTGATGACGACCGCGTCGTCGATGACGAGCCCGATCGCGATCGCCATCGCGCCGAGGGTCATCAGGTTGAACGTCTGTCCAACGCGCGCCATCACGAACACCGTGATCGCCATCGTCAGCGGGATCGACGACGCGCTGATCGCGGTGATACGGTAGTGCCGGAGGAACAGCATCAGGATGATCACCGCGAGCACCGCGCCGATGATCATCGCGTCTCGCACCGAGCGCACTGCGTCGCGCACGAGCTCCGCTTGGTCGTACACGGCCTTCAGGTGCACGCCCGGCGGCAGCTGCCCGCGAAGACCCGCCGCGATCTGCGCGATGCTGTCGGCGATCGAGACCGTATTGCCGCCGATCTGTCGTGTGATGTTGAGGAGCGCCGCCGGGCGCCCGTCGCCGGAGATGATCCGGACGTGATCCTCCGTGCCTGATGACACCGTCGCCAGATCGCGAACGCGGAGTCCGTGGGCAACGACGACATTCGCGATGTCGTCCGAGGAGTGCGCCTCCTGCGCCGTGACGATCAGATACTGTTTGTAGTTGGCCGGCATACGGCCGACCGCGGAGACGCTCGTCGACTGCTTGATCGCGGTGGCGAGGTCGTCGTACGTCATCCCTTGCGCGGCGAGTCGCGCTGGATCGGCCACGACCTCGATCTCGCGCACGTCGCTGCCCTGCACGTCCACGCGCCCAACCCCGGGTACGCGCGAGACCAGTGGACGAATCTGATAGCGGGCGATGTCGTACAACGTCGCCGCGTCGCCCCCCTCGAGATTGTATGAAAGAATTGGAAACAGCGACGGGGT
>DATEHJ010000284.1:0-2524 GCA_035279645.1 Gemmatimonadaceae bacterium | reverse complement strand
CCGGGAGCGGCAAGACGTTCAGCGCGCTGGCCATCGCGAGCGGTCTCGGCCAGCGGATCGCTTTCATCGACACCGAGCGGGGCAGCGCGCCGTCCTCCGAGACACAGCTCGACGTCGGTGGCGGGACGGCCAACACGACGTATTACGTCTCCGGCGACGTCAAGCGCGACGATGGCATCGTGCACAACACGTACGATCAGCGCCAAACGCTGCGCCTGAACCTGTCGCAGCACCTCAACGACCGCTTCACGCTCTCGATGACGAGTGCGTACGCGCACAACGCGAGCGATCGCGGCTTCATCAACAATGACAACACCGGCGCGGGAATGACCTATGCGCTCGCGTACATTCCGAGCTTCGTGCCCTTGCTGGATGCGAACGGACACTTCCGCGTGCCTGAGTTCACCTACCTCGGCTCGAACCCGCTCCAGACGGCCGCCCTTGGGCGCAATCGCGAGGTGGTGAGTCGGTTCACCGGCGGCGCAACTCTCGATGCCAATGCATGGGCGAATGATAAGCAATCGCTCAAGCTGATCGCCTCCGCCGGCGCCGATATGTTCAGCCAGCGCGACGCGATTGTCGCGCCACCCGAATTGTACTTCCAGGAGCGCCTCCAGAATCCCGGTGCGTCGACGCTGAGCAATGGCACCGCGCAATACGTGAACTGGAACGTGAACGCGATCCACAGTTACACCCCCGGCTCGCTCTTCCGCACCAGTACCTCGGGTGGTCTGCAATACGAGGATCGACAGTTACAGATCTCGCGCGTCACCGCGCGCGGCCTCTTGCCGGGGCAGTCCAACATCACTCAGGGCTCTGTCTTCGGCGAACAGCAGGAGAATCTGACGACGGAGCGCACGGTCGCGCTCTACGCGCAAGAGCAGTTCATGGCGTTCGACGAACGCCTAACGATCGAGGCCGGCCTGCGTGCCGAAAAGAGCAGCGTCTTTGGAAACACGAACAAGTTTTATGTGTTTCCGAAGACGGGTGCATCCTTCCGATTCCCCGACTTGCTCGGTCAGGGCAGTGATTTCAAGCTGCGCGCTGCCTACGGTGAGACGGGCAATCAGCCGCTTTTCGGCCAGAAGTTCACGACGCTTTCGACGACGGTCATTGGCGGGAACGTGGGTACGAACGTCACCGGCATTTCGGGCGCACCGGACATCGAGCCGGAACGCATCAAGGAGTTCGAGGGTGGATTCGACGCCGCGCCGTGGAACGGTCGAGCCACGCTCGAGGTCTCGGCATACAAGAAGCGTACGACGAATCTGCTGCTCAACCGCGCGCCGGCTCCCTCGACTGGCTTCACGCAAGTGATCTTGAACGGCGGACAGATCAGCCACGAGGGCATCGAGGCCGCCCTCGCGATGCAGCTCGTGAGGAGCGGCGATTTCTCGTGGCTCTGGCGCACGACGTACAGCCACGACCATTCGAACGTCGACAACCTCCCGGTGCCGGGCTTTCGTCCGCCCACGGCCGGATTCGGCCTCGCCTATGGTGAATTCTTTCTGCAACCGGGGCGGCCGGTCGATCAGATCATCGGGCAGACCGCGATCGACCAGGACGGCAACTTCGTCATCGGCTACATGGGACATGCGAGCCCCACGTATCAGCTGTCGTTCGGGAACGACCTCACGTATCGCTTCGCGACCTTCTCGGTTCTCGTCGAGATGCAGCATGGCGGTGTCGCGCAGAACCAGACGCTCTCGCTCTACGATTGCAATCAGCTCGCGCCAGACGGGGGAACGCCGGCCGGCGAGGCGCGCGCCAACGCGTGCCTGAACACCGGTCTCGCGACACCGTTCGTGCAATCGACCGACTTCATCCGGCTGCGCGAGGTGCGCCTCGGCTTGGCAGTGCCGAAGCGGTACGCGCACTTCTTCGGCTCAGACGACGTGCAAGCCATCTTCTCCGGCCGCAACCTGTGGCTGCACACGAACTATTTCGGCTACGATCCCGAGTCGAGCAACTACGGTCAGCAAGCGATCACTCGCAACGTGGACCTCGGCCCATACCCGCCCTCGCGGCAATTCCTGTTCTCCTTAGCCGTGGGATTCTAACATGCTAAATAGACCACGGTTCATCACCGCCGCCGCCATTCTCGCCGTTGCGTCGGCATGCGCGAGTTTCGACGTCACCAATCCGAATCAACCAACCCTCGATGACCTCATCGCGAATCCGACGCGCACGAAATTGAGCGCGGCGGCGACGGGACTCTTCTCGCACTCGCGCAATGAGATCACGAGCCTCATCTGGCGACTGGGCTCGATGGGGCGCGAGGGGATCAACCTCGCCGGCAACAACCAGCCCGACTATCAGGAACCGTACTTTGGACCGCTCTCGCCGAGCGGCTTTGGCGGCGCGCTGTGGCAGAGTCGCTATGGGCTCATCCGCGACGCGAACACCTTCATTGACGCGGCGCCGCGTAGCGGCGACCTCTCGTCAGGCGAGAAGGCGGTCGGGCAAGCCATGGCGGAGACGCTCAAGGCGCTCGCCTTCATGTACATCGCCGAGACTCGCGCCA
>DATEHJ010000283.1:0-2707 GCA_035279645.1 Gemmatimonadaceae bacterium | reverse complement strand
GATCGGCGCTGTGTACGGGCTCAACACACTCGGCTCGATCGCCGGCGTCCTGATCGCCGGGCTCGTGCTCATGCCCGTGCTCGGCCTCAAGCTGCTCCTCATCACCGGAGCGCTCGTCGACATCGCGCTCGGCCTCGCCCTGTTGCTTTCGGTCGTGCGCGCCAACGAGGGCGATATGACGCGCCCCTCGTCGCGAATGCGACATCCGACCTCCCAACTCACGGCGCTCACGGTCGTGATCGCCGGCTTCGTCGCTCTGATCGCGATCGTCGCCGACTTCGATCCGGTGCGTCTCACGAGCGGCGTCTATCGTTATGCAATGTTGCCGCGCAAGGGCGATTACACGGTTCCCTTCTATCGCGACGGTCGCACCGCGTCGGTGAGCATTCGCCGCATGCCGAGTGGCTTCATCACGCTCTCGACAAACGGCAAGCCTGACGCGTCGATGGACGACTTCTGGAAGAACCCATCGCGTACCGGTCCGCCACATCCGCTCGAGCACGACATCGCGACGCAAGTGCTGCTCCCGGTCGTCACACTCGCGCATCGCCCGGGAGCTCAGGAGGTCGCCGTCATCGGCCAGGGCTCGGGGATGACTTCTCACCTCCTGCTCGGCAGCCCAAACGTTAGGCACCTCGCCACCATCGAGATCGAGCCGGAGATGATCGCGGCGTCGCGGGCGTTCTATCCCGCGAATCGGCGCGTCTTTGACGACCCGCGTGCCCGCTTCGTTCTCGACGACGCGAAGTCTTATTTTGCGGCCAGCGGGCGACGCTTCGATCTCATTCTCTCGGAGCCGTCGAATCCTTGGGTCAGCGGCGTCTCGGGTCTCTTCACCACCGAGTTCTATCGCCGAGTGCGCACGCATCTCACCGACGACGGTGTGTTCGGGCAGTGGCTCCATCTCTACGAGTTGGATGACGCGCTCGCGACGACGGTGCTCGCCGCGCTCGATCAGAATTTCCCTTCATACGAGATCTTCTTCACGTCGAACTCGGACATTCTCATCGTCGCAAGCAACGCGCGAACGATTCCCGCTCCCGACTGGAGCGTCGTGAATTTTCCGGGGCTTGCCGAAGATCTGCGCCGCGCTATTCCGCTCACGCCGGAGGCGCTCGAGGCCACACGCCTCGGCGGCCGTCAGCTGTTTCATCCGTATCTGGCGACGCAAGTGAAGCCGAACTCGGACTATCATCCCGAGCTCGATTTGGGCGCCGAGCGCACGCGGTATCTCAAGAACAATGCGGATGGCATGAGCGGCTTCGGTGAGGGGCGATTCGACATCGCCGCCGCGCTCTCGGCGCGCAAACGCCCCCTCGGCACGACGTCGCTTCCCGCGCTCCCCGAGATCACACGCGTCGACGAGCTCGCGCGCGGCGTTCGGCTGCGCATGTTGCTCGAGGGGGGCCGCCTTGCCGACACCAATGTTAGGCGCGACGACGATGAGGCAAAGGCCCGTGTGCGGCTCGACCAGCTCGAGCGCCTTCTTGCCGGCTCGACACCTCCGGCAGACTGGCGCGTGTGGGTCGAGGACATGCGCGAGTCCGAGCGGCTCCTGGACGGAGGGACGGCCGGCGTGGCGGATGAATCGTTCTACGTCCAGTTGCGCGGGTACGCCGCTCGCGCGAACGCGCCCGTGCCGGCGCGAGCCGCGATCGAATTCCTCCACGGATTGGCCTCGTGGGACTTCGCGTCCGCCTCACGAGCCGGTCAGCTGCTCATCGACGCGCGCTTGCGCGACAGCGTGAACTGGCTACCGATCTCGCTCGTGCGCAACGGAATCGTCGTCGCGCGCATTCAGCTCGGCGAGTTCGACGGCGCTCGCGCGGCGTTCAAAGCCTACTCACGCAACGTCGACGAGGATCCGTTCACGGCGCGAGTGCTTGCCGCATATCTCCTGGATCAGGAGCGGAGGCGAGGAGAATGACACCCTGTCATCCCGAGGAGCGAAAGCGACGAGGGATCTGCTCTTCGCCTAACGAAAAGCAGATCCCTCGCTCCACTCAGGGTGGTAGCGCTATTGCGGCTTTCCCGCCTGCGTGACCTTCGCGAAATCGCCGGCCATCACCACCGCCATCTTTGCCGGATCCAGGTTGCGGCGCAGTGCGGCATTCACCTGATCCGCCGTGAGCGCTCCGATCTTCTTCTCGATGTCGTCGTCGAAGCTCATCGTTCGACCGAGGTAGAGGCCGTTCGCGAGCTGTGTAGCGAGGGTAAGATCGTTCGCGCGCGCGAGTGAGCGGCGCTGCAGATACGTCGTCTTCCCCTTCTCGATTTCGTCGGCCGAGAACCCATCCTTGGTCAGCTTGCCCATCTCATCGAAGAACGCCGCGTACACCTTGTCCGCGTTCGCCGGATTGTAGATGGCGAGAGCGATCCACTGGCCTGCGCGGTCGAGCGAGCCGACGTTGAGCGCCGACTGCACAGCGTAGCTGAGTCCTTCCTTCACGCGAATACGCGCGGGCAGCCGGCTGTCGAGAGGATTCTCACCGAGCATGTAATTGATAAGCAGAAGCGCCGGATAGTCCGGGTCGGCATCCTTCAACGCGAAGGTCTCGCCGGCGACGAACAAGGCGTTCGCTTTGTCGGGCGTCTCGAGGCTCTGCTTTCCGTTCGTGGTCGCCGCAAGTGACACCGGAACCGGCTTGAACGGGGTCGCGCTCTTCCACCCGCCGAAGGCCTCGGAGGCGACCCGCGCGATCTCGGC
>DATEHJ010000282.1:0-3561 GCA_035279645.1 Gemmatimonadaceae bacterium | reverse complement strand
GTTCGCGAGCGGACTGCGCGGCGATCTCCTGCTCGTGCATGGCTCCGGGGACGACAACGTGCACTATCAGAACAGCGAAAGGGTCGTCAACGCCCTGGTAACGGCGAACAAGCCATTCCAGTTGATGGTGTACCCGAATCGTACGCACTGCATCTGCGAGGGTCAGGGGACGACGATGCATCTTTATTCTCTGCTAACACGGTACCTCGAGGAGCACCTGCCTCGATAGCGGACTGTCATCCCGAGGAGCGAAGCGACGAGGGATCTGCTTTTCGAAATTGGCAATAGCAGATGCCTCGTCGCTTCGCTCCTCGGGATGACAGAGCAATCCCAAATGCCCCTAGTCTTCCCATTCGACCCCAACATCGCCCGCGCGTCGACGATCCCGGCTCGTCTCTACAACGACCCGGTTTACCTCGAGCTGGAGCGCGAGCGGATCTTCGCCCACAGCTGGCAGCTCGTTGGGCGCGTGGATCAGGTGACCGAGAGCGGCCAGTATTTCACCGCAGAAGTGGGCAATGACGCGATCGTGATTCTTCGCGATGGCGCAACGCTGCGCGGGTTTTACAACATCTGTCTGCACCGCGCGGGACCGGTGGCTTCCGGCTGCGGAAAGCGCCAGACATTGCAGTGCAAGTACCACGGCTGGACCTACACCCTCGACGGCGCGCTGCTGCGGGCGCCGGAGATGGAAGGCGTCGAGAATTTCTCGCCTAACGACTTGCATCTCCTGCCGGTGCAGGTCGCAATCTGGGGACCGTTAGTGTTCGCCAATCTCGACGGGAAAGCGCCGCCCCTCGCCGAGGTGCTCGAGGACATTCCGGCGCGCGTTGCCCCCTTCCGCTGCGAGGAGATGCACTACGTCCAGCGCAAAGAGTGGGACCTCGCCTGCAATTGGAAGGTGTACGTCGATAATTATCTGGAGGGGTATCACCTTCCCGTCGTCCACCCCGGGCTCCACAAGGAGCTCGACTACGATCAGTATAGAGTCGAGCCGCACCGGTACTTCTCGATTCAGCACGCGCCCCTGCGTCCCGTGCACGGTGGCACTCGAGCGAGACAGTTCGATCCTAACGAGACCAAAATCGCCGAAGCCGTCTACATCTGGATGTTTCCCAACGTTATGTTGAACGTGTACATGGGACAGATGCAGACCAACGTCGTGTTACCGATCGCTCATGACCGGACCAAGGTCGTCTTCGAGTGGTTCACCACTGACGTCCCCGAAAACCCCGCGGCCGCCGCCAGATGGTCCCGCCTGCTCGAATTCGCCGACGAAATTCAGCACGAGGACATCGAGATCTGCGAAGTCGTTCAGCGCAACCTGCGGTCCCGTGTCTACGATAGAGGACGCTATTCGGCTGCCCGCGAGAACGGAGTGCATCATTTTCATTCTCTGTTGCACGAGTTCTTGACCTGACCCGGTCAAGTTGCCACGGTTCCTTCGGATCGTTTGTCCAATGGGATAGGCGATAGCACCTCCATCCACCCCACCGTGTCCTTCTTCCCCCGCCAGACCGTCGAGTGGCATCTCGAGGAACCGCGCGCATTCCGGCGGCTCTCGCTTTCGCTCGTCGAGATGGCGCTGGTGACTGGGGTGCTACTCCACGTCTATCGCGCCTACGTGCTGACGCACGGTGCGAACGGGTGGCTGTTCTTTGGTGGATCCCTTGCGCTGGGCATGCTCTTCCTGTTGTTCATGACGACGGCCCACCTCGCGAACTTCCCCATTCAGCGTTGGGCCTGGCGCGCGCCGCTCTTCGCGCTCATTGAGTGCTGCGGGGAGATGGCGACGAGCCTTCTTCTCATCTTGTTAGGTCGAGAGCCGCTGGGCTCCGCTCGAGCGGAGTGGCACGATTGGGCCGCCATGGCGATCGGCACCCTCGCGACGCGCGGCTTGCTCATCCTCGTCTGGGCCCTGCTCCTCGCCGGCATCGTCCAGATCGTGCGCCGAGTGATGGCGGGAGCCGTGGAGGAAGAGAAGGAAGAAGCGCGCGCGTGAAGCGTGGCGCGTGATGCGTGGCGCGTGATGAGTGGCGCGTGATGCGTGGCGCGTGAAGCGTGAAGAACGGGAGCAGAGGCTAGCGCTTCACTGTCGCGAGGACCAAACTTCCCGCGGCCAATCACCTCCACGCGTTGCGCGCCACGCGCCACGCTTCACGCGCCACGCATCGTGTCCCGTCTCCTCAGTATCCTCGGCGTCACCTTCGGGATCGCCGTCGCGATCGGGAATACCATTGGTGCCGGCATTCTCCGGACCCCAGGCGACGTCGCGTCGTTGTTGCAGACGCCGTGGCTCTTCATCGGCGTGTGGATCGTCGGCGCGCTCTACGCGTTGCTTGGAGCGAACGCACTCGCGGAGCTGGGAACGATGCTGCCGCGGTCAGGCGCACAATACGTGTACGCGCGACGTGCGTTCGGCGACTACGCGGGCTTCGTCGTCGGCTGGAACGATTGGATATCGACCTGCGCGAGCACGGCCGCGATCGCGATCGTCATCGGTGAATCCCTCGCCGCGGTGATTCCCGGATGGTCGGCGCGCGCGCTCCCCCTGGCGCTGGCGACGGTCGTTGTCTTCACCGCCTTGCTCTTGCGCAGCACCAAGATTGGCGGACGCTCCCAAGAGATTACGAGTTTCTTCAAAACAATCGCGCTGGTCGTCTTCGTCGGCGCGTGTTTCATTTTTGGGGGCCCGGCGGCCGCGGCCCGCGCGCCTAACGTTGCGAGCGCCGCCCCGGCGACGACGTCGCTCTTCGTCGGCTTCGTGCTCAGCGCGCAAGCGGTGATCTATACCTACGACGGCTGGAGCGGACCGCTCTACTTCTCCGAGGAGCTGCGCGATCCGGGGCGCCAGATTCCACGCGCGATGTTCGGGTCGCTGCTCGTCGTCGCCGCGATCTATTTGCTCATCAATTTAGCGTTCTTATATGTCCTGCCGGTGAGCGCGATGGCCGGATCGCCGCTGGCGGCGGCGCGCGTCGCGCAGACGATCTTCGGTCCACGCGGAGACACCGTCGTCCGCCTCGTCGTCATCCTTGCACTGCCGAGCGCGGTCAATGCGTGCTTGCTCATGTCGTCCCGCGTGCTGTACGGCGTTTCACGCGACGGCCTCGGCCCGCGCCTCGCGACGCGTGTCAACATGGGCGGCACGCCGACGGTGGCACTGATTGCGAGCGGCGTGGTGAGCCTGATCTTCATCAGCGGCGGCGGGATGAACCGCACCATCGCATCCGCCTTCAACCGCGCCATCGCGATCGCGGCGTTCTTCTTCGTTGCCGACTATGCGCTCTCGTTCATCGCCGTGTTCGTGCTCCGTCGTCGCGAGCCGAACCTCCCTCGCCCGTACCGCGCGATCGGACATCCCTGGACGACGGGCCTCGTACTCGCCGGCTCGATCGTCTTTCTGGCGGGCGCGATCGCCGCGGACCATGAGAATTCGCTGTGGGCGCTGGCGGTGCTGCTGGTTAGCTGGCCGGCGTTTCTGCTGACGGGAAAGCAGGGGCTAGGGGCCAGGGGAATAGCTGCTCGGGATGCAGGCCCTACCCCCTAACCCCTACTCCT
>DATEHJ010000281.1:0-10534 GCA_035279645.1 Gemmatimonadaceae bacterium | reverse complement strand
GCCAGCTCCCCACTCTCGAACGAGGCGAAGTCCTTGCTCGCGCGCGACTCGTTAGGGCTCGGCGCGGACAGGCCGGGCGATTGCTCCTCCTCCACCGTCTCCCCAGGCTTGGCCCAGCGCGCGAGCGCCGCGGCGGCACCTTCCGACTCCCGACGATCGGCGGGCCGCGGCGGTCGATTGGGTTGTGGTAATACCCGGTTGTTTCCGCGGCGCGACTCTTCCTCAGGCTCCGACTCCCACCACTCGGCGAAAAGTGCGTCGAACAACGCGAGGTCATCGCGCCGCGTCGTCAGGAGCGGGCGAAGCGATAAGTACAAGTCCATGTGGTCGCCGAGGTCGAGCAGTTCCAGAGCGCGTACGGCGTCTATCGACTCGGCTGGCGTTACGCCGAGTCCGCGCTCGCGCAGTAGCCGACAAAAGCCGGTGACCCGCTCGATGACGCCAACCGGGTCGCTCCGGACAGGCGATTCAGCGTGCATGAAACATCCCGCTCACTTCGACACGCACCGGGTAGCCCTCCAGCCGCCCAGCGACTTGCGTTGTTCGTGCCGCGGCCGAATCTCGCATGAAGACGCGGATGCACGGCGTGCCCTCGCACCGGCCAATGGCGGTGCCGACGACACCAGGGAGCGCCATCAGGGAATCGTTATGCGCCGCCAGAACATCCTCGATGCTCTTCCCGGTCACGTGTGTCGCCTCAGCCTCGCGTGCTCGCGACCCGCCGCACGCCATGAACATCACGACGACCAACAGGTTCGCGAGCAATGATCTCCGCATTTACGGCCGCGGCACTCTAATGCCCGTGCCGTTCGTTCCGCCGTCGACGTCGTGGTTGTCAAATGGATTGTACGACTGGCCCGATTTCGTCACCTTCTGAATACGGAATGTGACCGCCGGTGTCGAGAGACTCAGCGACGGGAAGAGCATGATGCACGTTCCGGTGCCGCCGAGCTCTCCAGTCGTGCACGTATTCGAGTTCAACCCGCTCACGCTCCACACCCCCTTCACCGTCGCGCCGTTGATCGGGTTGTGATTCACGTCGTGGACGGTGACAGTAACGGTCGCCGACCAGCTGTTGGCGCTGCGCGTCGTGCTGCCATCGAGGTCGCCGATGTGCATCCCCGTCGCCGTACCCGCGGCGTTGACGGTGGACGTCGCGGACGCGCTGTTGTTCGCGGCGTTGTCGTCGGTCAGACTGTGCATCGCCGTGAGAGTGTGCGTCTGGAGCGAGCTCGAACTCGTGTTCCAGGTGAACGTCTGCGTCGCGGCGGCACCCGGGAAAAGCCCGGAGACTGTCTGCGGCGTACCGATCGCGACGTTGTCCGTAACGTCCTGGAGGCTCACGTCAAACGCGCCAACGCTCTGGTTGCCGACATTTCGTACCGTAACGACGACGTTCGCGGTGGTGCCTTGGTTCAGTGACGCGGGCGCACTAACGCTCGTGATCGCGACGTCAGTCACCGGGGGCGGCGGCGCCGAGTTGCCGTTGTCGATCGCGACGCCGAAATAGCTCAGCACGAAATCGATCCGATTCACGATCGTCTGGGTCGAGCTGCCGGCGAAGAGGAGGCCGACCGCGTGGAATTGGCCGTCGTCGGTGACAATGAGTGAACCCGAATCACCGCCGCCGCTGAAACCCGCGGCGTCGATGATCAGCTGATTGTTGTACGTCGCCGACTTGATACAGAAGATGTAGAGAACTTCATAACACACGGTGACTGTGCCGTTGATGCCGGTGATCTGGCCATGCGTGAGCTTCGTCGTCCGGCCGTACTTCTGTACCGGAAGCCCGAGCAGGTCGTTGATGTTGTCGAATAGGCCGTCGCCGTTGGCATCGTCGAATATTTGCGCGCTCGGCGCGCCGTAGCCGTCGTCACTCGGCGTCGCGAAGCCAAGGTCCGCGGTGGTCGAGCGGGCGATTGCGGCATCGAAGCTGTTCGCGGCACCCGAGAAGTCGATCGGCTTGAACGCGAAAAGCGTCGCGATTTGGTCGGCGGCGGTGCCGCCGTCGAACGCACCGGGTTGATAGATCGCGTCGCCGATGCTCGCGTCGTTGCTGTTCGCAAGAACGTGGTTGTTACTCAGGACGTAGACATTGCCGTTGCTGTCGACGACACGGGCGCCGATGCTGCCCGCAGTGATCGCGAAATGGCCGACGGAGAACCCGAGGGGCGCCGGCCGCTGCCGCAACGTCGGATCGGAGCGGGCCATGATCATTCCGGTAACGACCGGAGAGACCGTCAATCCTTCGATCGTCGCCGGCAGCCCGCCGACGTCCGCGCTCGCGAGGAGAACCTTGAGCACCGCTGCGCCGTTAGGCGTCATGCCGACGGCGGTTCCGAGTACCCCTGGTATCTTCAGCAGCTCGCTTGTGTGGCGTTCCTGAATGACGATCGCCGCTTGAACCTGCGCCGCATCCGGACGCAGGCGCGTCCGTGCCACGGGAGCTGGCGGTGCCAGTGATGAATCCGTGCAACTGGTGGCGAGGGTAGCGCCGACGACAGCCGCGAGTGCGGCGGCGGCGCGGAGAGACAACGGGTGCCGTCTCATGGGGATCCTCCAAGTTCGAGGACTTCGCGCGCGCGTCCGCGTCCTTCAGTGTTTTAGTATCGGCCGTTATGCCTCACGCGGCAAGGCCGCGACCCCTTGCGTCAGTTCTTGACGAGAGTCCCCATCGCCACGACTTCGAACGCACTTCCCGGCACGGTCTTGAGCGTGTTCAGCTCGCTGTCGTTCCAACGAGTGTCGGGCGCGCCTGAGATGTACCAATCGCTGCCGTTGTCGGCGAGGATCATCCCGTAGGTCTTTAGCGCTTGTAGAATGACCCGCGCACTCGGAGGGAAAGCTGAGACGTCGAAGGTGCCCTTGAGGCGCACGCGCATCCCCATCGGCGGGCGATTCGAGCTCGTGTCGGAGCTGGCGTAGTGCCGAGCGGGAGCGACGTACGCATGCCGTGAATGCGATGCGGTGAAGCGGAACGCGTGCAGCACCGCGCCCTGTTCGACGACCTCGTCGTATCGCACGAGGCCGGGAAAAATGGGAAGCCCCGCCGCATCCGCCGACGTCCACCCAGCCGGGCGTAGCGCGTCCGAAGACAGGTCGAAGATCGCCCCAGAGCCGGCCGTCCAGTTCACCGAGCCGGCGACAGGATAGGCGGCGTACAACTCATATAGCTTCCAGTGGTCGCGGTCGACTACGAGCACGTGCCGGTCACCGCTGCTGCTCGATCCGCCCTCGATGGGCGCGCTCACCGGTATTGGATACGCCCCGGGGTCGCTCTCGTCGGCATAGTCGAACGTGACCGAGACGCCCGGCGTACTGCCCGACACGACGACGTAAGGTATGCCGAACGGTCCGCCACCATAGCTCGCGCCGAAATCCGGGTGCAGCCCCTTGGTAAGGCCGATGCTCGCGATCAAAGCGTCGGAGTTCGGGTCGGCGCTCGCCTTGTCCACGGGCGTGTTCCACGCGTTGTCATCGGGGAACGGACGTCGCCCCTGGAGACTCGCATTTATCCCTAGCCCTGGCTTCCCCGGTTGGCCGGGAGCGGTGGGAATAGCGGACGAAGCGCCCGAGCCGCAGGCCGCGAGGGTGCAGAGCACGAGCGCCGGAACGGAGATGAATCGCGTCATGGTCTCTATCATGACGATCGAGACCCGGGCTAGATGTGCCGTCCTTCACTACGCGGTGGTGCCGCGGATCATCTCAGGAGGACAGCAAAAAGCGCTGACGCCGCGTTCCGCGATCGCCGCCCGGACGTCGCGGATATCTCCCTCGTCTTTCAGGATACACCCTAACGTCTCGTCTACGACCTCGTCGCCGAGGGCGTCCGCGCCCAACGCCACGAGCGCCTGCGCCCAGTCCAGCGATTCAGCAACCCCTGGAGTTTTTGAGAGCCGCCGGCCACGCACGCGCTGAACGAAGCGCACCACGTCGCCCGCCAGGCGCGCTTCGATGCCGGGCACCTTTCCGCGGACGATACGCAGTTCCTTATCGAACGACGGATAGTCGACCCAAAGGAAGAGGCACCGCCGCCGGAGCGCTTCGGACAGCTCGCGCGTGCGATTGGAGGTGAGGACTACATGCGGTGGATGCGTGGCCGTGATGGTGCCGATTTCAGGGATTGTGACCTGGTGATCGCTCAACACCTCGAGCAAAAACGCCTCGAACTCCTCGTCACTACGATCGACTTCGTCCACGAGCAAGACCGGTGGCGCGTCGACGCGCGTGATCGCGCGCAAGAGCGGCCGCTCGAGCAGGAATTCTCGACTGAAGATCTCCGCCTCGCGTTCACGCGTGCTCGCGGCGCTTCCCGTTCCTTCCTGGAGTTTGATGTGTAGCAGCTGCTTCGCGTAGTTCCACTCGTAGAGTGCAGTCGCGACGTCGAGTCCTTCGTAGCACTGCAACCGAATCAGCTCGGCGTCGAGGGCGTGCGCGAGAACTTTTGCGACCTCCGTCTTGCCGACGCCAGGATGCCCTTCGATCAGGAGCGGCTTGTGAAGGGTCATCGCCAGGTACGCCGCCGTCGCGGTTGCCCGGTCGGTGACGTACGCCTCGCGCTCCATCGCGTCGCAGAGGCGGGCGATTTCCTCTCTCACGCGTGCGCCTTAGCGAAGCTCGCTTTGCAGTGCGGGCAGCAGAAGTAGTACGTCTCGCCGCCGAGATCGAGGGTGTGCTTGGCCGTCGCGCGATCGACAGTCATGCCGCACACCGGATCGATCGCGCTCACTGAGGGGCGAGGGGTCAGGGGCGCGGCGTGTGTGGCGGGTGCTTCGTGTCGTCGCTGGACGATCTCGGCGAGGATACTCAGTGCAATCTCGCCTGGTGTCATGCCGCCGAGGTCGAGGCCGGCAGGCGCTTTGACGCGTTCGAGCGATTCGTGAGGGACGCCGGTCGCCCGCAGGTACTCGAAGAGAAAGCGTGCCTTCTTGCGGCTCGCGACGAGACCGACATACGCCGCACCGCTCGTGGCCGCGGCAGCGAGGGCGTCTTCGTCCCCCACGCCCATCGTCGCGACGACGACCGCGTCGGCGTCGTTCGGCACCGCGATCGTGATGTGGCCGATCTCGCCCGCCAGGCTCCGAAGCGCCTGCGCCACCGGGGTCTCACCGAGCACGCAAAGTCGCGGCGTCGGGAGCATTGGCTCGAGATAGATCTCCACGCCACCCTCGCCCTGACAGGTCATCGGGTACACGCGTACGCTGTGGTGCGCATCGTCGGTCTCGCCACCGGCGTTCATGCGTACTAATCGCGGCCGGCCAGAGGCGAGCGCCTCCCGCGCCTCGTCGAGGACGATCGGCCGGATGCAGCCTCCGCCGATCCATCCCTCGAGCGTCCCGTCAGCGAGCACGACCGCCTTCGCCCCCGCCCGCACCGACTGCGGCGGATAGCTCGCGACGACCGTTGCAAGAACGAACGGAGTTCGGCTCGCTCGCAGCTCGCCGACGCGCTCGAGGATGTCAGTCATGAAGCCGCATTCCTATTCCTTCACTCCTTTTTCCCTCAGAACGCTCCACACCTTGAACGGCGTAATCGGAATGTCCAGGTGCCTAACGCCGAGGTGCCACAGTGCGTCGACGACGGCGTTGGCGATTGCCGGTGGCGCACCGACCGTCGGACTCTCGGCGACGCCCTTCGCGCCTAACGGGTGATGCGGACTGGGCGTCACCGTGCGATCGACCTCCCACGATGGCGTCTCCATCGCCGTCGGGAGGAGGTAGTCCATGAAGCTCCCGCCCTGGATGTTACCTTGCTCGTCGTACTGAATCTCCTCCATCAGCGCCGGAGCAAGCCCCTGGGTGAGTCCGCCGTGAATCTGTCCGTCGACTATCATCGGGTTGATCACGTTCCCGCAATCGTCGACGGCAATAAACCGTCGAACTTTTACTTCACCGGTACCCTTGTCTACATCGACGACGGCGATGTAGCTGCCAAATGGAAACGTAAGGTTCGGCGGATCGTAGTAGTGCGTCGCTTCGAGCCCCGCTTCCATTCCCTGCGGATGATTCGTGTACGCGGCGAATGCGATCTCCTGGATCGTCTTCGCGCGATCAGGAGAGCCGCGCACCGAGAATTTTCCGGGCTCCCACTCGAGATCATCCTCACTCGCCTCGAGCAGGTATGCGGCGATCTTGCGCGCTTTATCGCGAATCTTGCGCGCGGCCATCGCGCCGGCGGCGCCTGCGGTCGGCGTCGAGCGTGACGCATAAGTGCCTAGCCCGTACGGCGCGGTGTCGGTGTCCCCCTCCTCCACCTGCACGTGCGCCGCGGGGATGCCCAACTCCTGCGCGACGATCTGTGCATACGTCGTCTCGTGACCCTGGCCCTGCGATTTCGTGCCGAAGCGTGCGATCGCTTTCCCCGTCGGATGAATGCGAATCTCGCACGAGTCGAACATCTTGAGTCCGAGAATGTCGAACGTGTGCGACGGGCCCGCACCGACGGCCTCGGTGAAGCTCGAGATACCGATGCCCATCAACTCGCCGCGCGCCCGCTTTTCCGCTTGTTCGCGTCGCAAGTCCCAGTAGCCGATCTTCGACATCGCCAACTCGAGCGCGGCTTTGTAATTGCCGCTGTCGTACGACCACCCTGTCGCCGAACGATACGGGAACTGCTCCGGGCGTATGAAGTTCTTCAACCGGAAGTCCGCCGGATCCATGTTCAGCTCGTGCGCGGCGATGTCGGCCAAGCGTTCGATTGTATGCACCGCTTCGGTGACGCGGAACGAGCAGCGGTACGCTACCCCGCCCGGCGGCTTGTTCGTGTAGGCTGCATCGACGGCGATGTGCGCGGCGTCCATGTCGTAAGAGCCGGTCGCGATGCTGAAGAGTCCTGCCGGGAACTTGGAAGGATTCGCCGCGGCATCGGCGCAGCCGTGGTCGGCCAGCGTCTTGATGCGCATGCCGGTGATCCGGCCGTCGCTCTTGAGCGCCAGTTCGGCGTCGATGTGATAGTCACGGGCGAAGGAGTCCGCCTGGAGATTCTCCATTCGGTCCTCGATCCACTTTATTGGCTTGCCTAACAAGAACGAGACGGCGATCGCGATTACGTAACCCGGGTACACCGGGACCTTGCCGCCGAAGCCGCCGCCGATGTCAGGTGAGATGATGCGAATGCGCTCCTCCGAGAGCCCGACGTGCCCTGCAACGAGCGCGACGACGGTGCGAACGGCATGTGGGGCCTGCGTCGTCATGTAGACCGTCAGCTTCTCGTTCGCCTTGTCATAACTGGCGACACATCCGCACGTCTCTATCGAGGCGACATGGATGCGTGGCAGATACAGATGCTGCGACACGGTTCGGTCGGCTTCGGCGAACACGCGATCAGTCGCCGTCTTATCGCCCGCCTCCCAGTGCCAAATGTGGTTCGTGGGTTTTCTGTCAGGCCTTACGAGCGGAGATCCCTCTTCTATCGCCTTGTACGGATCCACGACCGGTGGCAGTGGATCGTACGCGACGTCCACCGCGGCCACGCCATCTGCGGCCGCGTACCGACTCGTCGCGATGACAGCCGCCACCTCCTGCGACTGATAGACGACGCGATCCGTGGGCAACACCATCTGCGTGTCGCTCATCAGCGTTGGCATCATATGGAGGTTGTACTTCTCGAGATCTCGGCCGGTAATGACCGCGAGGACGCCTGGCGTCGCCAGCGCGCGCGACGAATCGATCTTGAGAATCTTCGCATGGGGAAACGGGCTGCGGACGATGTCCATGAACAGCATGTCCGGCAGCACGACGTCGTCGACGTAGTTGCCCTTCCCGCGAATGAAGCGCCCGTCCTCCTTGCGCTTCATCGAGTGGCCCATGCCACTCACTTCAGGGGTCGTTTGGGGCATCGTCATGCGGGTATACCTCTGGAGAGGTGGATATCTGTTTAGAGGGGCTAGGGCTTGGGGCTTCTGGCTCGAGCCCTGACCCCTAACCCCCTAGGTCCTAGCCCCTAGCAGGGGCAGTCTCCTGCACTGGCACGTACGCCGGCGTGTGTCGCGCTGCTCGCATATCCGCCGCCGCATGCTGAATCGCCTTTACGATGTTCACGTAGCCTGTGCATCGGCACAGATTCCCTGAGATCGCCTGGCGAATCTCGAGCTCACTCGGCGTCGGATTCCGTTCGAGCAACGCTACCGCGGACATCATCATCCCCGGCGTGCAGAAACCGCATTGCAACGCGTGCTCCTCCTTGAACGCCTTCTGTACTGCGTGAAGCTCACCGCCGAGCTCGAGCCCTTCGACGGTGCTCAGGCTTCGCCCGTCGGCCTGCACAGCGAAGAGGGTGCATGACTTCACCGCCGTGCCGTCGAGCAGCACCGTGCACGCACCGCAGTGCGTCGTGTCGCAGCCGATGTGCGTGCCCGTTAGGCGCAGCTCGTCCCGTAGATAGTGGACGAGAAGCAGGCGCGCGTCGACCTCCGTACGCTGCGCGGTGCCGTTCACCGTCACCGAGATCTGATGTCTGGACATGAGATTAGTGGCTAGGGGTTAGGGCCCAGGGGCTGGCGGACAACGCCTAACTCCGAAGCGCGGTTTGGGATGGCGAATAGGTGAAGGGAAGCGGCGTTGCGATTCTCGCACCGGCGGCGCGGCTCGCCGCGAGGCGCAGCGCGCGGTCGGTCAGCACGCGCACGACGTCGCGCTTGTAGTCCGCCGAGCCACGGCGATCCTCGAGTGGGTCGGCTTCGCTGGCGGCGATCTCCGACGCTTGCTCGATCGTCGCGTCGTCGAGGGGTTTGTTTCGCAAGAAATCCTCGGCGCGCACCGCCTCGATCGCCATCGCACCGACATTCGTTAGGCCGATTCCCGCCCGCGCGCATCCGCCGGCCACGTCGAGCGTGAGCTGGACAGCGACGCCGGCGGTCGCGTAGTCGCCGACTTTGCGCTCCAGCTTCAAATAGCATCCCGCTCCGCGCTCAGCGGGGCGCGGGACGGCGATCTCGACCAGGATCTCATCCTCGTTGAGCGCGGTGCTGAAGAGGCCGAGGAAAAAGTCGCGCGCGGGAATGCGCCGGGTTCCACCGGGCCCCTGGGCGACGAACGTCGCGTCGAGCGCGAGCATCGTCGCCGGATGATCGTTCCCCGGATCGCCATGCGCGATGTTACCGCACACCGTCGCCGTGTTGCGCACGAGCGGATCGGCGATCACGGCCGTCGTGTCGTTGAGTATTTGGTATCGCTGCCTAACGACCGCCGCGGTCTCGAGATCGGCCTCGCGAGCGAGGGCGCCGATGCGCAGTGAGCCGTCGCGCTCCTCCACGTAGCCCAGCCCGGGAATCCGGTTGATGTCGATCAGCACCGCTGGTTCCGCGAGTCTGAGCTTGAGCATCGGGATCAAGCTCTGGCCGCCCGCCAGGATCTTTGCGTCGCCGGCATGCGCTCGGAGCAGACTGACTGCCTCGCCAACCGTCGCCGGTGCGAGATAGTCGAAGGACGACGGAATCATTCGCGCCTCCTTTGTTCGTGGAGACGGCGAGTTCCGCCGTGTGCGGAGCCTCTGGCCGCCGGCCACGATGCACGCTAGAGTCACTCAGAGCAGGGCGCCTGTCAATGAGTCCCGCAACGACTCAAATGGTGCCCGAGCGCCCGTAGCTCAATTGGATAGAGCATCTGACTTCGGATCAGAAGGTTGGAGGTTCGAGCCCTTCCGGGCGCGCTGCATAAGCCTGACATCGGTCCACGCTGAGGTTTTTTTTCGCCATCGGGGCGACAAACGAGGACTTCTTCCCGAAGGTGATCAAGACGCTGAGCCGCCCCAACTAAACGTCGCCGAGGAGGTCCGTGAACCGTCGCCTCGCTCGTGTCGCACTCATCGCCTCCGCGGTCTGGCCCGCGGTGCTGGCCGCTCAGGGCGCTCGCTCAGATGATCGCCCGACCTGGTGGGGGCTAGTCGCTCTGGGTGCCGGTGGCGCCCGAGACAGTGGATTCCACCACTCGACCATCGGCGGCGCGTTTCAGGTGCGCCACCTGATCGTGATCGGGCGGGTCTCGATCGCCACACCTGATTACAACCGGATGGAAGACGCAGGGCTCCTTGTTGGAGTCGCGACCAGACCGTCGCCTCTTCACTTCTCCGTGGCGGCGGGACTGAGCGCCGCTCACGACAATCGTGGTGGTCGAACGCTGGCCTTTTCCCGTCGAGGCCCAGGCGACGTGGCGCTTCGCGCCGTGGGCAGGGATCGGTGTCCGAATGTTTGGTGTTCCCAACGACCTCACTAACTACGGCGGCATCTCGGCCGCGCTCCAGGTCGGACGCCTTGCAGCGAGATGAGTATCGTTAGGCTCTGCTCGGTCGAGAAACACTCTCTACCCAGTTCAGCGCCAAAGAAGTATCGTGGACCGATCCGTCCTGGGCCGGCTGCCCTCCCTTGCCCCTGGAGGTAACAGATGTCGCTGCGCATCGAGGAGACCTTCGAGCTCCATGCACCGGTCGAGCGCACCTGGCGATATCTCGTCGACCCGCGGCAGGTCGTGAATTGCCTGCCCGGCGCCGAGCTCACCGAGGTCCAGGACAACGAGACCTTCCTCGGCCGAATGAAAGT
>DATEHJ010000280.1:0-4653 GCA_035279645.1 Gemmatimonadaceae bacterium | reverse complement strand
TCGCCGATGTCTTGGTAGGCGCCGTGAATCCGAGTGGACGACTGCCGATTACCTTCCCGATTGCCGAAGGGCAGCTCCCGCTGCGGTACAATCATGAGCCGACCGGTCGCGGTGACGACTACGTGGATCAAACTGGGGAGCCGGCGTTTCCCTTCGGCTTTGGTCTCAGCTACACGCGATTCGAGTACAGCGACTTGCGGATCGAGCCCGCGACGATTGCGTCGAGCGGTAGCGCCCGCGTCACCTTCCGTGTGCGCAATACCGGCGCGCGGGCCGGCGACGAGGTGGCGCAACTGTACGTGCGCCCGGTGGTCTCACGAGTTGCGCAACCGGTGATGGCCTTGAAAGCGATCAGCCGAGTACACCTTGCTCCCGGCGAGGAGCGTATGCTAACGCTCGCGCTCGATGCACGCGCGCTGCAAATCGTAGACGAACACATGCACGCGTTGGTGCCGGCGGGCACGACTACGATTCTCGTTGGCGCGTCTTCCCGTGACATCCGGCTGCGCGGTCGGCTTCTCGTTAGGCAGTAATTGGTCCGGGGCCTGCATACTTCGCCCTCCCCTTCAGTTGGAGGCGATATGAGCCCTCGAAATCTTAGCGTTGCGCTTGCCATCGGCATCGCGGCATGCGGTGGAAGCAATGTGCAGGTCCGCACACAGTCGGCGCCCGAGTTCACGACGACCGGCCATCAGACCTTCCACATCCTGCCCGTTCCCACGCGCGCCGACGGCGCGAATCTCGACTCGAACGATCCGATGCTGACGAACTCGATTACGAATCGAGCGCTGCGGGACGACGTGCGGCAAGCATTGGAGGCGCGTGGCTATCGTCCAGCAGACGGCACTCGCGCCGATCTCGACGTGGCGATCTACGCCGCCACGAATCAAGCGCTCGACATCCGCACCTACAACTACGGCTACACCTGGCGGGGATGGCCCCGCGAGTACACGACGGTGACCCCCTATGAGAAGGGCACCGTTATCGTCGACCTCGTGGATCCAAGCACGATGCAGCTACTGTGGCGCGGTCAGGGCGTCGCCGAGGTTTCGGAGAATCCGAACCACCAAGTGACCGAGTTGGGCAAGGTCGTCAATAAGATCGCGAAGAAGCTGCCTGAGGCGGCGCACTAGCGAGTGGTTGGTTGCGAGTGGCTAGTCACTAGTCACTAGTCACTCGCCACTCGCCACTCGCCACTCGCCACTCGCCACTAGCCACTAGCCACTAGCCACTCGGTCCTCAGATATCCAGGTTCGATACGAACTGGGCGTTCTTCTCGATGAACTCGCGTCTCGGCTCGACGTCGTCGCCCATGAGTGTTTGGAAAACACTGTCGGCGAGCACGGCATCTTCCATCGCCACCTTGAGCAACGTGCGCCGCTCGGGGTCCATCGTCGTGTCGAAGAGCTGATCCTTGTTCATCTCACCCAGTCCCTTGTAGCGCTGGATGTTGAGGCCGGCTTTGCCGTCACCGTTCGTGCCGCCGCCGAACCGCTTGATGATCTCGTCGCGCTCCTTCAGGTCGTAGGCGTAGTAGGCCTCCTTCCCCCGCGCGACACGGAAGAGCGGTGGCTGCGCGATGTACATGTAGCCCGCGTCGATCAGCTCGGGCATCTGCCGGAAGAAGAACGTGAGCAGCAGCGTGCGAATGTGCGCGCCGTCCACGTCCGCGTCCGTCATGATGATGATCTTGTGATAACGCGCTTTCGCGATCTCGAATTCTTCCTTGATGCCGGTCCCGATCGCGGTGATGATCGTCCGGATCTCTTCGTTCGACAGAACCTTATCGATTCGCGCTTTCTCAACATTGATAATTTTGCCGCGCAGTGGCAGAATCGCCTGGAATTCGCGCTTGCGCCCCTGTTTCGCCGAGCCGCCGGCCGAGTCTCCCTCGACGAGGTACAACTCACAGAGCGCAGGGTCGGAGAGACTGCAATCGGCGAGCTTACCGGGAAGATTGCCGACGTCGAGCGCCGATTTCTTTCTCGTTAGGTCTCTGGCCTTTCGTGCCGCTTCGCGTGCCCGCGCCGCGGACACGGCCTTCTCGACGATGATGTTCGCGGATCGCGGGTGCTCGTCGAGATAGCTGCCGAGGAACTCGTTGACGACCGTCTTGACCGCGGACTCCGCCTCGGAGTTGCCGAGCTTCGTCTTGGTTTGTCCCTCGAACTGTGGCTCGCGGACCTTCACCGACAGTATAGCCGTTAGGCCCTCGCGCACGTCGTCGCCCGACAGCGTGAAGTCCGCCTTCTTGAGGAAGCCACCCTTCTGTGCGTACTGATTGATCACGCGCGTGAGCGCCGACTTGAAGCCCGTGAGGTGTGTGCCGCCCTCGTGCGTGTTGATGTTGTTCACGAACGAGAAGACGGTGTCGTTGTACTGGTCGTTGTACTGGAGCGCGAGCTCGATCCCGATATCGTCCTTCGTCGTCTCGCAGTAAATCACCTCGGCGTGCAACGGCTTGCGCTTGTCGTTGAGGTGCTGCACGAACTCCTTGAGGCCGCCCTTCGCATGGAAGGTCTCGTCCTTCTCCTGCCCCGGCCGCTCGTCCTTGAGCGTGATGACGACGCCCTTGTTCAGGAACGACAGCTCGCGCAGGCGCATGGCCAGCGTATCGAACCGATAGACGAGGTCCGTGAAGATCGTATCGTCCGGCTTGAAGTAGACCGTGGTGCCGCTCTCCTTCTTCGGCACGTCACGCAGGACCTTGAGCTTGGTTTTGGTATTGCCGCGCTCGAAGTCCATGTAGTACTCCTTGCCGTCGCGCTTCACCCACACTTTCAACTTTTCCGAGAGCGCGTTGACGACCGACACGCCGACGCCATGCAGACCGCCGGAGACTTTATAAGTGTTCTTATCGAACTTGCCGCCGGCGTGGAGCACGGTCATCGCGAGCTCGACACCAGGCATCTTCTCCGTCGGGTGAATGTCGACGGGAATGCCGCGGCCGTTGTCTTCGACGGTGATCGAATTGTCCTGGTGGATCGTGACCGAAATGCGGTCAGCGAAGCCGACCAGCGCTTCGTCGATCGAGTTGTCGACGACCTCGTACACGAGGTGGTGGAGCCCGCGCTCCGACGTCGAGCCGATGTACATGCCGGGGCGTTTGCGAACCGCTTCGAGCCCCTTGAGGACCTGGATCTGTCCGGCATCGTACCGTCCGCCGCCTTGCCCTTCCTCAGTTCCTTTCGCCATGAAAAAGCCGCCTCGATTACATCCGAAGAAAATCCGAAGATCGCCGTTCGGCGAACCTGAAAAAGTTAACCTGAGGAGTGGTTGATCGCAACCCGTGCATGTCGCCGCAAACTTCTCTGCAGCAATGACTTATCACTTTTCTTCCCAGTCCCCGTTCGTATCAACAGCCTACTCGCTTTTCCAGCGACGAAGCCATCATCGGCGCAGCTGCCACCGGATCTTCTTGATCGGCGAACGCGTCGCCTGAGAATTCAACGACCGCAGCAATTCGGGCTCGAGCAACGACAACTCGTTCATCCACGCGTTCGTCGTCACCGCCACGAACAGCGTGCCGTTCGCGGAAATCGAGCGCGGCTCAGTGACCGCCGCGATCTGCGCACCGACGAGGCGTCGCCACTCGGGGATGACCCCGGCTTGCTCGACACGATCGCTCAATCCGCGTTTCGCGAGAACGTCGGCGACGATGTTGGCCACGCTCTCCGGCCGTTTCTTTTTCCGCTCAGTCACGATGCAACACTCCGGCGGTGATTCGAAAACGCTGAAGTTGCGGCAGGCCGCCGGGAATGTCGGTCTCGCGCGGCACCACGAGGATCGTCTGTCCGAGCCCACTCTCCGAAAGCAAATCGACGATGCGCCGCGTTCGCGGCACGTCGAGCTCGGCGAAGGGATCGTCGAGCAGCACGAGCGGAGCGCCCCCGCGCCGCTCGTGGAGCGTCGCCGCCTCGAGCAACCGGAGCGCGATCGCGGCCGTGCGCTGTTGGCCGGCCGAGCCGAACACGCGGAGCTCGCGCACCGTGTCATCGCCGCCGCGAATGGTGATGAGCAAATCATCACGATGCGGACCGGACCGGGTGAGGCCGAAACGCGCGTCTGCCGATCGCTGCAGCTCGAACGCGCGCGCCAGCGCGGTGCGCCGGTCCTCACCTGGCGTGAGCGTCCGTGTCGCGCTCGCATAGCGAATCTCCAGCGCATCGCCGCCGATCGCGCGCGCGAGCTCGGCGAATCGCGCCGCCGAGCCCTCCACCCACGCGTCTCGCTCGGCCCAGAGCGTCGCCCCGTGTTCGGCAAGCGGTTCCTCCCAGACGTCGACCCGTGCCTCGGCGCCGGGCGTCGATCGCCGTGCCGCGTCGCGCAAGGCCGCGTTGCGCCTAACGAGTGACGCGCGATAGCGCTGCAACGCCCGGAGGTAGCCGCGCGACGTAACGGCGAGCATGATGTCGAGATACCGCCGGCGCCCCGCCGGCCCGCCGACAACGAGATCCACGTCCGCCGGCGAGAACATCGCGACCGGGAGCGCACCGACCGCGTCGCCCAGACGGTCGCTCACGACGCCGTCGAGGCGAACGCGCTTCCGCTTGCCGGCGCGCTCGAAGCCGATGCCGATTTCGCTCACACGGTCGCTCGCGACGTGCGCCCCGAGGTAAAAGCCGGGGGCGCCGAAGCGGACAAGATCCTGAT
>DATEHJ010000279.1:0-4825 GCA_035279645.1 Gemmatimonadaceae bacterium | reverse complement strand
CGCGCCGAGCCGGACGAAGTCGGGGCGCGCCATCCTCATGCGGAATCCCCACCTGTCGTGGGACGCCGGCTACTACGAGGCCCAGATCACCGTGCCTAACGTGTTGGAGTGGTACGGCGACTTCCGCATCGGCGGCCCGTTCAGCGTCGTCGGCGGCTTCAATCACGACCTCGGCTTCGCGACGACGAACAACGCGCCGGAACTGAACGCGATCTACGCGCTCGACGTCGACTCGGCGCGCGTCGACCACTACCTGTTCGACGGCGCATCGCTCCCGCTCGAGCGCGAGCTGGTCACCGCCGAATACAAAAACGGCCCGGGGCTCTCCAGCGAGACGCGCGAGATGTGGCGCACGCCGTTAGGCCCGGTGATCTACCGCGGCACCGGTAAGGTCTACGTCCTCAAGGCGGCCGGGGACGGCGATTTCCGCGCCGGCGAACAATTCCTGCGCATGATGCGCGCGAAGACGCTCGACCAATGGAAGGACGCGATGCGGATCCGCGCGCGCGTCAACTCGAATTTTACCTATGCCGACCGGGCGGGCCACATTTTTTATGTGTGGAATGCCTCTATCCCTTCACTCCCTCATCTCAGTGGCGGCGACTCGATCGCCGTCCCAGCGCATGCGACGTCGGATGTATGGACTCGTTATGTGCCGTGGGATTCACTGCCACAGCTGCTCGACCCCAAGGGCGGCTACGTCGAGAACTCCAACGATCCGCCGTATTTCACGAATCTGCATCAACCGCTCGACCGCAAGCGCTATCCCGCGAACTTCCCCGAGCCCAAGCTCGGGCTTCGCACGCAGATGAGCCTCGAGCTCATCGACACGAACAAGAAGTTGAGCCTCGAGGACGTGATCGCGCTGAAGCACTCGTATCACATGCTGCTTGCCGACCGCGTGAAGACGGATCTCATCGGCGCGGTCGGCGCGTCGAATCCGACGCCGGCCGTCGCGCAGGCGAGCGACGCGATCGCGAAATGGGACAACACGGTGGCGCCGGCGAGCAAGGGCGGCGTCCTCTTCGAGATCTGGTGGCGCCACTACATCCAGGGCTCGACGCCCGACAGCATGTACGCGCAGCCGTGGAGCCTAACGGCTCCCGGGTCGACGCCGAAGGGACTGCGCGATCCGGCGCGCGCGGCGGCCGCGTTCGCGTGGGCGGTCGACGAAACAACGCGCCGCTTCGGCGCGGCCGACGTCGCCTGGGGCGATGTCCATCGCGTCCGCGTCGGCAGCGTCGACGCCCCCGTCGGCGGCTGCAACGGTGACCTGGGCTGCTTCCGCGTGATCTGGTATCGCAACGAACCGGACGGCAAACGCGCTGCCGCCGGCGGCGACGGCTGGATCCTGGCCGTCGAATTCACCGATACGCCGCACGCGTACTCGGTGCTTGCCTACGGTGAGAGCGACCGCGCCGATTCACCCTTCCACGACGACCAGGCGGCAATGTTCGCGCGCGGAGAGTTGAAGAAGGTGGCGTTCACGCCAGCGGATGTCGACGCGCAGACAATCCGTCGATACCGACCGGGCGCTTCGCGGTAATTCTCGCCGAATAGGGTCCGCGACCGGGCAGACAGAAATCACGAATTGCGCGAATTGATCGAATCGTTCTTTCTCTTCGCGCGCTTTCGCGCTCCCAGAACTCGACGAAACGTGGCGTGTGGTCCGAAATGGAGGAGGATGCCGATTTTGACATTCGCTGCGGTGACGTAGCTAAGCAGCTGTCTCATGTTCGCGTCGGCCAACCGGTGCGTCGCCTTGTTCTCGACGACCACGCGACGCTCGACGAACATGTCGAGACGGTGAACGCCGACCTGTTGGCCGCGAAAAGAGACCGAAACCGGAAACTCACGTTTGACATTTAGGCCGCGCTCTCTGAGGGCGATTTCGAGGGCACGACTATAAACGCTCTCCAGAAAGCCGGGACCGAGCGCGTTATAGACGTCGTAGAACGCGCCAACGATCTCTCGGCTCAACTCCCCTTCGACAAAGCCCTGGCGCTCGAGGCGTTGATTCGCCTGCGACCGATTTGTTTCCATTCGGGTAATTCGCGATCACTCGTCAAATTTGCTGGTACCAAATCGCGGCGCGACCAAGCTTGAGCGCACAGCTCCTCGGGGCGCCGAAATGGGGTCCGCAACCGGAGGGGCACGATCACGAATCACTCGAATTGAGCGAATCGTCAATCCTCGGCTGTCGACTCAACTCCCTAAACAGAATCCTTGCGCGCGAAGGTTGATCGCAGTACGACCGATTCGCGTCCGTTCGAGTAATTCGCGATCACTCGTCAAATTTGCTAGTACCAAATCGCGGCGCGACCAAGCCTGACTGCGCAGCTCTCAGGTGCCAATGGGGTCTACGACCGAAAGGGCACGATCACGAATCACCCGAATTGAGCGAATCGTCAAACCTCGGCTGTCGAACTCAACTCCCTAACAAAGCCCTCGCGCGACTTCACCGCGGGCGGCGCGTCGTATCCGCGGCTGGCTTCGGCGGCTCGAAGTCTTTTTCAGGAATTCTGAACTGCTGATCGACGCTCGTATCAGTCCAGGTGCCGAGTACGCGTTGCGCGACGTAGTCCCCGATCTTTGGCCCGAACTTGAAACCTTCAGCATTCCCACCCGCGGCGATCCACACGTTGCTCATCTGCGGATGCTTGTCGACGATGAAGTTGCCACTCGAGGTGATCTCGTAGTGGCAGGCATGCGTCTGTGCGAGCGGCGCATCCTTGAGGAGCGGAAATCGGTGCGCGACGAAGCGGCGTGATCCGTCGAGGCGCTCCTGATTCGCCCAACGGTCGCTCGTATCCGGGTCCTGCTGCTGCGGTGGAACGTCGGCCTGCGCTTGGCCGCTTTGCCGTGGACCACCCGCGTTCGCCGCGTTCGAGCCCGTGTCGACCGCGGGCGCGTTTGGATTCTGCGCCGCGCCGCCATTGGCGACCGTCGCCGGCGTATTCGGGGGCGTTGGCGCCCGCTCGGCGCCGCGAACGCGAAATCCACGGTTGTCGACGGGCAGCGCCGGCCAGCCCGTCACGCCCGGGAAGTTGAAGCTCGGCAGATTAGGATATGTGAAACGATAGTCCCCGATCGGCGTCCCGTAATAGCAGACGTATCCGATCGGCACTCTCATCTTCTTGGCGAAGAGGTCGGGGAACGTTTTTCCGAGCCAGGCTCCGACCGAATAGACAAATGTGTCGGCGCGCAGCGTGGCCCCGGTGTCGAGCGCGATCTCCTCGAGACGACCGTTGACGACTTTTGACGGCGTCGCCCGGCCGATAACAATTTCGCCGCCGAGCTTCTCGAACGCTGCCGCGACCGCGTGCACCGAGCGACGCGCGCGGACGACGCCGGCGTCCGGCTCGTAAAGCACGGCACTGATCTCATCGAGTGACATCACTGGATACGACTTGCGGACGTCTTCCGGTGAGATGATCGAGTACGGAACTTTATGTTTGTCCCACCAGAGCTTGCAGCGCAGCTGGAAGTTGTCCCAGTCCTCGCGGAGAATCAGATCGCCGGTAACGTGGAAGAGATTCAATCTTAGGTCGCGCCCCCATTCGTCGTCGAACGCGATCCATCGCTTCATCGCCTCACGCGCCCATAGCATCCAGAGCTCGCCCTGCGTGCCTGTCCGGTCGCCATAGGATGATCGCACCCCACGCGACTCGTCGCCGGAAGTCGAACGCCCATTCCCTGGACCGTAGGCATCGACGAGCGTGACCTTCGCTCCGCTCTTGCGCAGTTGGTACGCGGTGAAGCTCCCCCAGATCCCGGCGCCGATGACGACGACGTCGGGCGAGCGCCGGCCGATGACCGACGCGCTCCGATGCATTTCTTTCGTCGCGGCGTCCGCGGCTGCCTGTTGGCTGATGAGCAGCATTCCGGCGCCAGCGCCGGCGACCTTGATGAAATCCCGTCGGTGCAGGGAGGGGGCGGCTGAGCCACTCTCCTCTTTCGACTCGTCAGTCATGTCTCTTTGGGCCAGAGCGGTTGAATCGCGCGACAACATGCCGCTGGGGCGACGCGGACGCAAACCGGATCGCGAAATGCCGTGACACCACGATATAATGGTGGCGGTCGCGTATCCGCCAAGGAGCCGTCTCATGCGTGCGAGCCGTACGGCAGTCGTGGTCTGGACAATCGTCGTCGCTGGCTGCGCGAGCGCCGCGGCGCCCAATGTCCTCGTCCCGCTCGGTGCCCACCTCACCGCCGACGCGAAGACCGGCGCTCCGATTCCGCTCCGGATCGACCCGAACGCTCGCGTGGTTCGCCGCACGACGCCCGACCTCCCCGCGGCGACGTATTCGCCGGCGCAGGCCGATCGCGGCGAGAAGGTGTTCACTCAAGTGTGCGCGGCGTGTCACGCCCAGTCGCAGTTCATCGGCCAGGCGTTCGTCGAGAACTGGAATGACCATCGCGTGTCGGATTTCTACACGCTCATCCGCAGCACGATGCCGCTCAACAATCCGGGTGGTCTGAAGGACGAGGAGTATTTGGGAGTGGTTGCGTATTTGCTAAAGGCGAATCACGCTAGTGCGGGCGCGGATACGCTCGGGACGGACTCGTTGTCGCTCCGATATCGAAAGATAAGCGCGCGCGTGCAATGAGGATCCAACCTTGGGTCGAGCAGAAGATCGGATCTAGAAGATCGGATCTAGAAGATCGGATCTAGAAGATCGGGTCTAGAACGACGGGTCTAGAACGACGGGCGGAATCGGAACGGGCGCGCCTTTGGCGGGCCCGATTCTCTTGTTAGGCCTCACGTCCTGAATTCGCAGTCTTGGACCCGTTCTCATAGCTCCGATGTTCTAGATCCGCCTTT
>DATEHJ010000278.1:0-5810 GCA_035279645.1 Gemmatimonadaceae bacterium | reverse complement strand
GTCGGGACCTTCCCGACACCGACATCGTGCTTTCGCTGACGGTGGACGCCGCGGCGCCGGGACAGCTTTCCCGGTGCCGCGCGCACGTGCGCGCGGGTCCTCCATTCCCAACCCGCGATCAATGCATCAGCAGATGAAGCCGCAGTTCAGCTTTCACGCCAAGGAGCTGCGCCTAACGGTCAACGAGGTCGTCCAGAGATACCGTCTCACCCTTGCCACCTTCAAAACACTTCATATCGACGCCTGCTGCAACGGCAACCTGACACTCGAGACCGCGATCGCGCGCGAAAGACCGCGCTAGCGGGAGGCGCAGAATGGAGTGGTTCGTAAAGGTCTTTCTCAAGGCGAGTCTGGCCTGGCTCGCCCTGGGCGTCACGCTCGGCGGCGCAATGGCGGCACATCCGGCTTGGATCGTCTTCAAGCCGGTCCACGCGCACATGACGGTTCTCGGCTTCGTCACGATGATGATCTATGGCGTCGCCTATCACATCATTCCGCGATTTGCTGGACATCCGTTGCACTCTCCACGCTTGGCCGTCGCGCAGTGGTGGGTGTCGAACGCGGGGCTTGCGACCATGGCGACTGGCTTCGCTCTCCGTGCCCTCGGGTCGATGTCCGTCGCGACGGGGATACTCGCCGTCGGTGGCGTGGCATCGGCGTGCGCGGCCTACTGCTTCGTCTACAACATCTGGTGCACCCTCGATGGGCCGACGCACGCGCGCCAGCGAAGACGTGGGACGCTACCCATCCTGGACGAGCAACCGCCGAAGAGACCGCGCGCGTTAGGCAGCGCCTGAGCGGCGCGCACGTTGACAACAGCCGGCTGCGTGGCGATACTCGCGGCACTCGTCATAAGGAGCTCCATGCGCCGCACCGGGATGGTCACCGCCCTCTCAGCCCTTGCCCTGTCAACCGCTCGCGCACAGGCGCCGGATAGCGTTACCCGCGCGGTCGATCGCGTCTTCCAGAACTGGAACGACACCGACGGTCCCGGCTGCGCGCTCGGCGTGAGTCGCGACGGGAAGGTCGTCTACGAGCGCGGCTACGGCATGGCCAATCTGGAGACGGACACGCCGATCCGGCCGAACTCGATCTTCCACGTCGCGTCGGTGTCGAAGCAATTCACGGCGGCGGCGATCATGCTCCTCGAGCACGACGGCAAGCTGTCGCTCGATGACGACATACGAAAATATCTCCCCGAGATCCCGGACTATGGGGTGCCGATCACGATTCGCCATCTGCTGACGCACACCAGCGGTTTGCGCGATCAGTGGGATCTGATCTTTCTCCAGCGCGGCCGATTCGAGGAAGATCGCATCACGGAAGCGGATGTTCTCGACGTCGTGTCGCGGCAGACAGCGCTCAATTTCAAGCCGGGCGCCGAATACGTCTACAGCAACACGGGATTCACCTTGCTCGGCGTTATCGTCAAGCGCATCACCGGGCAGTCGCTGAAGGATTTTGCCGATGAGCGAATCTTCAAGCCGATCGGCATGACGCGCACGCACTTTCACGATGACTACACGATGCTCGTGCGCGGCCGGACGTCGGCGTATGAGCCGTCGGAAAAGCCCGGCGCGCGGTGGCGGGTCGGTATTCCGAACTTCGATACCTACGGCGCGACGAGCCTCTACACGACGGTCGGCGACCTGCTCAAGTGGGAAGCGAATATCGATCACCCAGTCGTCGGTGACGCGCGCATGTACGCGCGCATGCAGACGCCAACGGTGCTCACCAATGGCGATACGTCGAGTTACGGACTCGGGCTCGTCGTGGGGACGTATCGCGGTGCGCGCGTCGTCGAGCACAACGGCGCCGACGCCGGGTACCGGTCGTACGTCGGCCGCTTCCCCGACAAGGGATTGGCGATCGCGATCGCGTGCAACGCCGCGCCGGCGAACACGACCGCTCTCGCACGTGGCGTAGCGGACGTCTATCTCGCCTCGGCGCTCGCGCCAGTGGAGGTCGCGGCCAGACCGCAGGGCGTGCCGGTTGCGGCGGAGCGTCTCCGGCTATACGCCGGTTCGTACGTGCAACCGACGACACTGCAGGTGATACGACTGGTCGTACGCGACGGACACCTCGCGGCCGACATGCCTAACGCGCCGCAGCTCGTTGCACTCGGAGAGAATCGATTTGCCATTGGAAGCTCGGGGCAGGGGCCGGAGCTCGTATTCGCCGACGGCGTGCACGGAGGATTCGATCGTAAGATCGCCGGGCAGCACCCGGTGCATTTCGAGTGGCGCCAGCCGGTGACGCCGACGGCGGCCATTCTCGCGCCCTACGCTGGCGAATACGTCAGCGCGGAGCTGGGCGGCAGCGTCTATCGCGTCGCGGTGAGCGATACCGCGCTCACCTTGCGTACCGGTACCTCGGACCCGCTCACGGCGTCGCTCTATTTCGCCGACACATTCGTCGTCGACGGAAACACGATTCAGTTCACGCGCACAGCCGGGCGGATCACCGGTTTCGAGTTCACCGACACGAGGGTTCGCCACGTGAAGTTCGTACGCAAGCCATGACGTCGATCAGCGATCATCCGCGTCAGGCAGTTCACAATTGTAGAGAGCCTTCACATGACATGTACGAGACGCGACGTGTTGGCCGGGCTCGGCGGGTTGATGGCGGGAGCAGCGCTCCGAAAGCTGAACGCTGAAGCGATGGCGCCCGCCGACGGTGCGCGTGCGGCGATCGAGCCGCCGAATGGATTCCCTCGTAAGGCGGACTTCGACATCGCCGAGGGCTACACGTACATCAACGGAGCATATTCGCATCCGATGCCGATCGCGGCGACCGCGGCGTACCGCGGCGCGGTCGAACGGCGAGGGTTGGTGGGGACGCCGACGCAGACGGGGGAGCAGCGGGCGAGCGCGAAGGCAGCCTTTGCCTCGCTGATCAACGCGAAGCCGTCGGAGATCAGCTACATCCCCAACACGAGCACGGGCGAGAATCTCGTGGTCGAGTGTCTCGGCATCGCGAAGAACGACGGCAACGTCGTGACCGATGCGTTGCACTTCGAGGGCGCGTTGGTGCACCTGATGGAATTGCAGAAGCGGGGGCTCGATCTCCGCATCGTGATGCCGCGCGAGGGGCGCATCGACCTGCGCGACCTCGAGCGCGTCGTCGACAGCAAGACGAAGCTGATCGAGGTTTCCTTCGTCTCGATGTACAATGGCTTTCAACACGACCTGAAAGCCGTGTGCGACCTGGCACATGCCCACGGCGCGTATGTCTACGCGGACCTCATTCAAGGCGTCGGGGCGGTGCCGCTCGACGTGCGCGCGACCAATCTCGATTTCGCCGCGAGCGCGACCTACAAGTGGTTGATGGGTGACTTCGGCCTCGCGTACTTCTATGTGCGGGAAGGCTTGCTCGGCAGCGTGATACACCGTCCCCATTGGAGCTATGAGTCGGCACCGGACACCGAAATTCACCTCTCTCCATTCGATCCGGAGTCGCCGAAGCCCGTTACGTACACGCCCGGCACCGACGCGGCGAGCTATTTCCAGCTTGGGACGACGGCGAGCGCGGTGAGCGCAGCGTTAGGCATCTCGATCCCATACATCCAGCAGCTGGGCGTGACGAATATTGTGAACTGGCGAGTGCCAATGCTGCGCCGGCTCCAGCAGGAGATGCCGCGGCTCGGTTTCACGCCGCAGACGCCGCTCGACTCCACGTCGCCGATCGTGACCTTCGCGCACAAGGACGAGGCGCGCATCACGAAAAAGCTGGAGGCGGCGCACGTGAGTGTGCGTGTCGCGCAGTACTGGATGCGGATCGCGCCTTCCGTCTACAATGACATGAACGACATCGACCACCTGCTGAGTGTGCTCTCATGACGCGAACAATGAGTTGGTTGTCGCTGACGATGATCGGCATGGCGTCGGTCGCCGGTGCCCAGGGGACGACACCGGAGGCGCGCCTCAAGGCGGCGGGGATCGAGCTGCCAGCGGCTCCGAAGGCGATGGCCAACTATGTGCCCGCGGTCCGCGCCGGAAACATCGTCTATCTTGCGGGGCAGGGACCGATCGTCGATGGGAAGCCGGTGATGACCGGAAAAGTTGGCGGCGACGTCTCGGAAGAGGACGGCTACAAGGCTGCCCGCATCGCGATTCTCAACTCGCTCGCCGCCCTTCGCGCGGAGATCGGTTCGCTCGATCGCGTGCGACGCGTCGTGAAGGTCACGGGCTGGGTGAACAGCGCGCCCGGATTCACACGCCAATCGTTCGTCGTGAATGGCGCATCCGACTTGCTCGTCCAAGCCTTCGGCGAGGCCGGACGCCATGCGCGCACCTCAGTGTCCTCGAACGAGCTGCCGTTCAACATCCCGGTCGAGATCGAGATGATCGTCGAAGTGAATCCGTAGGCCGCGCCTCAACAGCGTTCATCGGAGGAGGCTATCGAGCGTCGCCAGGGCAGCGAAGTTGTTCGCGACACAGACCGAGCGGTATGAGCTCGATCTCCGTCCCGCCAGCAGCGACGCGTCCATCCAGTCACGCGCGAGACGAGAGAGCAGCCAGCCTAACGGCGGAGACACGACCCGCTCGCGCGACCGATGGATACGCTCGGAGTCGGAAGGCGCTGCCGCGCCGCCCGTCATGGCGGCGACTTCGTGAAGAAAGAGATTGTCGCAGACGTTCATCTGCAGGAAGAGTCCCGCTTCGTTCCTCAGTTGAGCTCGTGCCATCGCGCCTCGCGCGTCGCGCGCGTTCAGCACGGCGCGCACCGGCGCCATGAGCTCGTTCGTCGTCGATGCCGCCACCGCCAACGACGCCGTGTCGCTTGCCATGTCGTGCGTGCAGGCGATCGGATCGTTGCAAAGATATAAAACAGTCGGCCGCAGCCCGCGGTTCCGCATCAAGCGATCGATCTCACGCAACGTCGCGAGACCGGAATTCTCGAAGTAGCCGCCGTCGACGACGTGGCCGTACTCGATCCCGTCCTCGCGGTCGAGGCGGCCGGCGGGACTCACGAAGGTGAACCGGGCGCTGTTGTGCACCGCCGTCGAGAATCGAAGGTCGCCATCGAGCAATCCGAGCACGTCGACCGCGTCGGCAAAGGTGCTGTCGGTGCTGCCGGGGTGCGCACCTGGCGTGGGGCTCGTTCGCACCGGCATCGCGATGTATCGACGACCCGTCTCGACGTGCGTCGCATTGAGCAACAGAAGCGGGAGCCGCAGCCGCGCCGCGCTGTCGCTCGTTAGGCCGGCGAGTCCATTGGTGAAGGTCGGCTGACCCACTCTGGCGGTGTACGACGCTTCCCAGGATGCCTCGAGCGCCCGCGAGCGATCCAACGCGTTGATACCGATGGGGAAAAAGCGTTGCGCCAGGTCGGGTGCAACGAGCTTCGCGAGCACCGGCGAGAGATAGTCGTCGCCGAGGAGGGTGCGCACGCACGACGAGTACGGTCCTGGCGACCTCGTCGTCGACCGCGCCCGCTCCATCGCTCGAGCGCATGACAGTTGGCGGGCCGCGCTGCTGTCGGCCGCGTCGTGCGCAAGCGCCGTGAAGACGGCGGCGCCAAGGCTTCCCCCGGAGACGCCGGAGATCGCGAAGACGTGCCTAACGAATGCGGGGTTGCGGTCCTGCGCCGCCGCCAACACCGTCGCCGCCCAGTACGCGGCGCGAAGACCACCCCCGGACGCAGCGACGAGAATCACCGGGACGGGCTTGCCTCCCGACGTCGACCGCGCGCGCAGCCATTGATCCAGGTCCGCGTCGATCGTCGGGCGCGGATCGACGGCACCCCACGTCGTTCGGTTGAGCGGCTGCACGACGTGGTTGTCGTTCCATGCGCTGAACAGCAGCGCG
>DATEHJ010000277.1:0-2204 GCA_035279645.1 Gemmatimonadaceae bacterium | reverse complement strand
CCTTCTGCGATATCGACAGTGCCCAGTCCGAACGAAGTCGCGGCGCCGTTACCGTTTCCCTGACCGGCGTATCCGCCCGCATTTTGGGCCGGCACGGTGACACCGAGCTTTTGCACTGCCTCAGGCGCCAGAGAGATGCGCGATTCGGCAAAATCTCGGAAGGCACCGACATCAGCGTGGGGAGATTCGAGCTCCTCCTTGAGACGGTCCTGCATCGATTTGTCGGCGCGGACGTAGCCTTTCTCTCCGGCGAGCAGGCGCGTCACTGCCGCTTCGTAATCCTGATTGGTCTCGATGCCGAGGTCGCGGCGATAGTGGCGATACGGAACTAGCGTGTCGTACAGCTCCTGGACCGTAAACGGAACGCTGAGATACTCGGCGTGGCCGTTTCTGATGTTGTGAACGAGACGCTGAAAGAGGCGATCTAGATCGTCCATACTCGCTTGGTCGGCCTGAACGACTGAAGGTCGGGGAAGGGAGAAGGATCCTTGATTTTCAGTTTCCCGCCCTCGTTTTCCTTCAGCCAGTCATCGTAGCCGGATTGACGTAACCCGCCGGAATTGGATTGTTCCGCGGCGGCACGAGTCGCCAGAAAATTTGCATACTCGTTTTGTGGATGACCGGCGTGTCCCCGCACCCAACGCCACTGAACTTCGTGAGCTTCGACGGCCGCATCTGCCGCTTTCCACAGCTCGAGATTCTCCACACTTCCACCTTTGCGTTTCCAGCCGCGGGCCTTCCATTGAGGAAGCCAGTCTGTCATGCCATCGACGATGTACTTCGAATCGCTGGTGAACAAGACGCGATAGGCGTTCCCGCGTCGCGAGATCTCGCGAAATGCATCGATCACCGAACGCAGCGCCATGCGATTGTTGGTGGTCGCGGGCTCGGAGATCCAGTAGTCGTAGCGTGTAACTTTTTGGGACCGTGGATGGAGCCACTCGACGACGCCTGCCGCTCCCCCCGGATTCTCGCCTTCGCGCCCATTGCCGAGGCAGGATTCGTCGGCGTAGATGGCAACGAGATCGCCAGCCTTCGCTTTGGCGGGGCTCAACGCACGACCTCGAAGCTGTCCATTTCGTCCAGGTAAAGCGTGATTTCGTCGCCGGTGGTGGGATGGGTGGCTTCGACTGCTTCGCGTCCGCTGATCATGCGCAAACGCGTGGGAAGGACGACGTACTCGGTTCCGCGCCGATAGGCTGCGATCCGGTTACCGCTCGAGATCGCGCGCTCGAGGGCGTCGTACTGCTTATGGGTCCACTGCGTCATGCTGCTTCGGATTACGGTTTAGACAAGCTACTCCTCAGAAGTTAGCGAGTCGCACCAGTCGCGCACCACGCGACCCAATACCCGCGTCGCGGTCTCGATCTCGGACACAGGAACGAATTCTTCGGCGGCGTGTGCGAGCGCGATATCGCCGGGGCCAAAACAAATCGTCGGGATTCCGGCGGCGTTGAGGAGCGCGGCGTCGGTCCAGGCCGACATTCCCTCAATGCTGACAGGCACGTGTTCGCTTTCCATCGCGCGTTGCAGACGACGCACGATCGGCGCCTCGGTCGAGACATCGCTCGGCAACTGAGAGGTCGTCTGGGTGATGCGGGCATCGAGACGTGGATCGCGGGCGCGCACGGCAGCGCACGCGTTCTCGATTTCCTTCATGGCAGTGTCAGCTGTCTCACCAGGTAGCGTGCGACGCTCGATCGAGAGTACGCATTCTTCGGGGTAAGTCGACAGGCCCACACCACCGCGAATCATCGACGCGTGCAGCGAGCCTCGACCGAGGAGCGGGTGGCGTTTGCCGTGTTCACGTGTGCGTTCGACGTTTTCGAGCTCGGCGAGCACCAGCCCGGCGTGGGTTATGGCGTCGACTCCGATGTCGTAGCGGCTGCCGTGCGCGGCGCGACCTCGGAAATTCACGTCCATCCAGACAAAGCCGCGATGCGCGGGGCAAATGGCGAGGCGCGTCGGCTCGGTGATGATCGCGGCATCGGCCCGCACGCCGCTCTCGATCAGGGCACGCATGCCCAGGCTTTCGTATTCCTCGTCCGCGACGGCGGCGATCAGGATCTGGCGTGAGGCAGACGAGTTGGCCTGAAGGGCTGCCGCGCACATCGCCGCGACTCCCGCTTTCATGTCAGCGGAGCCCCGACCATAAATGCGATTGTCACGCACGTCCGCGGCGAATGGATCGTGGACCATGCCCT
>DATEHJ010000276.1:0-4130 GCA_035279645.1 Gemmatimonadaceae bacterium | reverse complement strand
GGTCCTCGGCATCGAGACCTCGTGCGACGAGACGTCGGCGGCTGTCGTCACCGGAGCCGGCGATGAAGCCGCCGTCGAGTCTCTCGTCATCCTCTCGCAGGACGTCCATCGCATTTTCGGCGGCGTCGTACCGGAGATCGCATCACGGGCACATGTCACCGCCATTGTGCCGGTCGTCGAGCGAGCACTCGGCGATGCCCATGTGACTCGCGAACAAGTTGAGGCAATCGCTGTCACCAATGGGCCGGGCCTCGTCGGAGCGCTCCTTGTCGGCGTGAGCTTCGCCAAGGCATTGTCGTATGCCCTCGACGTCCCGCTCGTCGGCGTGCAGCACATGGAGGGACATCTCTTCGCGACCGCGCTCGAGGAGCGCGCCGCGGCGCCGCCCTTTACTGCCCTCCTCGTGTCTGGCGGCCATACGCTGCTGCTCGACGTCGAGGCATGGGGGCACTATCGTCTGCTCGGTCGCACGCGTGACGACGCCGCCGGCGAGGCATTCGACAAAGTCGCGAAGTTGCTCGGGCTACCGTATCCGGGAGGTCCGGCGATCGAGCGTGAGGCCGGTAACCATGCCGTCAAAACCGAGAGCGGCGGGTATCGCTTCGCCCGACCGATGCTGCGACGTGATCAGCGTCCCGGCGACGCCGACTATTACGATGTCTCGTTCAGTGGATTGAAAACGGCGGTGCTGAATGCGGTTCGTGAAATGGCGACGCCGCTCACATCCGCGTCACGAGGGTCGATCGCGCGAGCCTTTCAGGATGCGCTCATCGAGACCCTCGTCGAGAAGACCGCGCGCGCGGTGCGCCAGTTCAAGCGCGAGCGCGTTGTACTCGGCGGAGGCGTCGCCGGGAATCGCACGCTCGTCGCCGCCATGCAGGAGCGCTGCTCGGCGCTCGGCGCGCGTGTGTTTGCGCCGAGCTCGCGACTCGCCACGGACAATGCGGCGATGATCGCACGTGCCGGCCTGTTTCATTTGGAGCGCGGCGAACGCTCGGCGCTGGATCTCAGCGCGTTCGCATCGCTCTCCCTTCCGGGCCTTGCGGATTAGAGTCGTTCGCTGCCGTCACGCGGTGCGCTCGCTCCTGCTCCCTCCGCCTATTAGACTGACTGCACAACATATGACGCTCCTGAATCCAATCGTCCACCACCCGCTGTCGTACAGCGTTGGCCCGCTCACCTTCACCGGGTTCGGCGTCGCTGTGTTGATGGCATTCGTCGTTGCGCAGCTCATCGGGCAGCGCGAGCTAACGCGCCGCGGCCACGATCCCGAGCCGGTGAGCGACATGATCTTCGCCGCCGTCATCGGTGGGCTGCTCGGCGCGAAGTTGTATTACGTGGTCGTCTTGGGGAATTGGGACGCCCTGTTCGCCCGTTCGGGCTTCGTGTTTTGGGGTGGGCTCATCGGCGGAACCCTCGCGGTGATGCTCGTGATCTGGAAAAAGAAGACTCCAATGTTGCGAATCTTCGATGTCGGCGCGCCCGCGGTAGCAGCCGCGTACGCGGTTGGACGCACCGGCTGCTGGGCCGTCGGCGACGACTACGGCAAGCCGTGGCCGGGCGGCTTTCTCTCCGTCGAGTTTCCGCAGGGATCGCCACCGTCGACGGTGGGCTGGATGAGTCACGATTTCGGAGTGCGTTTCCCGGCAGGCATGAGTCCGAATACTGTCGTCGCCGTCTATCCGACGCAGCTCCTTGAGGTCGCGCTCGGCCTTCTCATGTTTGCCATCCTGTGGCGCATGCGCGATCACAAGCACGCGGAGGGCTGGCTGTTCGGTGTCTACTGCGTGATGGCGGGAATCGAGCGATTTCTGGTCGAGTTTCTGCGCGCGAAGGATGATCGCTTCACCTACGCGGGCGGCCTTTCAACAGCGCAGCTGATCGCGATCGCGTTCGTATTCATCGGCTTCGCCTGGATGCGCTGGCGGCGGGATATCACCGTTGACAAACCAGGGATCTATGCGTTGAGCGTTGTGCGTGAGGCGTGACGCCTTCAAACGCTCAACGCATCACGTTCAACGCTGAACGCCTTGCGCCACGGACTCCTCGAGCGCGGCCAGCCGCGCCCGCAGTCGCTCGTTGTCCTGCCGCAATGCCGCCAACTCGCTCGCGATATCCGTCGCCGGCTTCGCGTCGGCCGGCACCGTTGGCAAGGCGACCGATCGCTTTGGCCAAAACGTTTTCGCGAGCGCGAACACAAACAGCGCCAAGAGCAGTACCTGCGCGAGAACGGTTTGCCAGGTAGGGTACAAGCCTAACGCTTCGACGTGCGGGAAACCGGGAATGAGCGTAATCGGCATCGCGTTCCCTTCCTGCAGCTCGCGCACACCCTTCCCCATGAAGACGAACGCCATGTAGTAGAGGAGAACGCTCGTAACACTGAAGAAGGGGCGCAAAGGAATCCGTACGCCGTAGCGATAGAACAGGACGAAGATCACGGCAAGTGCGGCGAAGCCCAGCAGCAGCCCGAGCGTGATTGGAAGCGCGACGCGCGGCCCCTCGTCGAACAACGCCTGATAAAAGAGCGCGGTCTCGGCGCCCTCGCGATACACGGCAAGGAAGGCCACGAACGCCAGCGCCTTTCCACCGCCGTGCGCGAGTGCGTTGTTCACCTTCTCGCGGATGAACTGCTGCCACTTCGCCGCTTCCACACGCGAAATGAGCCAATAGCTCACAGAAAACAATACGGCGACGGCAACGAGCAGCGTGAGCCCTTCGATGATCTCGCGGCTGGCCGGCATCGCGCCCAATACCGTCTTCAGGACGACGGCGGTGACGGCGCTCGCGAGCAAGCCGAGCGCAACGCCCCACCAGATGTCGCGGAGCCGCTCGCGGTGACCCGTTTTGAGCAGAAAGGCGACGACGGCGCCAATGACGAGGATCGCCTCGAACCCTTCGCGTAAGATGATTAGAAAAGACTGAACGAAAGCTTCGGAGCCACTTCCCGTTTTTTGGGTGAGGTCGACGACTTTGGGCATCGTTGCCTCGATCGCATCGCGTGCGCGCTCGGCGCCGCGCAGATCATTGGCGCGTACTGCCGCCTTGAAGTCGGCGAACAACTTCTCCATCGACGACACGACGCCTGGGTCACGCGCCCGCGCCGGCGTCTCGATCGGTTCGAAGGCGAGATAGGCATCGAAGGCACGATCGGAGGCGTCGCCGGGTCGTCCGGCGCGGTACGCCGTCAGCGACTGCTCGAGCAGGGAGAGTGCATTTGCCGCGGCGGCATCGGCGCTGCTGTCGCGAGCCGATGACGCAATCGCAGTAGCTGATCGCTCGTGCAGGGGCAGCGTGCGGAGATATGCCACCACGCTCTGCACCTGCGCCGGCGTCAGATCGCGCGACGGCGGCATCGGCGAGCCAGTCATGCCGTCGCGGACGACGGCGGCGAGCTGCGCGTCCGATCGCTCCCCCTGCCAGCCGAACGCTCCAATCTCCGGAGGCAGACGGCTCAACGCTCGGGTGAGCGGGGTCTCGCCACCTCCGAGCACTCCGTGACACTGCGTGCATCGCTGCGCGAAGAGCCCTTCGCCTTCGGCGACGTCGGCTGTGCTCGCACGAAGCGACGTCAAATACGACACGACGTTCCAGCGTTGATTCGGCGTCAGCTGATTGGCGAAGCCGGTCATCGGTGTTCCAGCGATGCCCACCGACATTATCCGATAGAGTAGCGCTGGACTTCGTTCGCGCATCTCCTTCGCGCTGCCGATTGCCGGAGGCTTTGGATTGAGTGCGGCAGCGGCCGGGCCGTCTCCCATCCCGCGCATGCCGTGACAGGAGGCGCAGGTCTTTTCGTAAATTGCTCGGCCGGCGGCGACGTCGATCGGGCCGTTCGGCAGCTCGAGCGCGGCTTCGCTGCCTAACGCACTGTCGAAGCGATGATGCAGTCCGGCGAGCTCACTCGGCGGCCGCTTCGAGCCTATCGCGGCGACGATTGAATCGAGGAGCACGCGAGCGGTGTCTCCACCAGGCCCGGGCAGTCGTTCCGCGGCGTGCCGCGCGTCGGCAAGGAAGTCCACGGCCTCCTGATACTCCTGGGCGGAGATCAGCCGGCCATGCTCGTCGATGCCCTTCGCGTACTCTTCGAGAGCAACCGTGACGATGTTTGCCACTCGCTTCACCGGGTGCTC
>DATEHJ010000275.1:0-2895 GCA_035279645.1 Gemmatimonadaceae bacterium | reverse complement strand
GACGACCATCGCCGTGGCTTGAAGCAGGCCAATCGTCCGACGAAGGGGCGGCGTGCTCACGTCGATATCTGTCGCTACTTCGTCCTGCCCACTTCGTACGGCGTCATCACTTATCTGGCTCCCACGACTTTCGGCACCACGTACACGCGTCGGAGCGCCTCGAGGTAGTCGTTATGCAATCCCTTGATCGTATCGAATTCGCGCTTGACGGTGGCCCGATACTCTGGATGCGTCGCGAAATCGAAGAGGAGCGACGCCATCGCCTGGGCGTCGACGACGAAGCCCGAATGACCGACCTCGGTGAGCGCGTCCGCTTCCATCTCGTACGTGTGGTTCGGCGCGTTCGACGTCTTCGCGCTGAAGCCGACACCGGGGATGTTGCTCGAGACGCTCCCCGTCTCTTCGTATCCCTGCGGCTTGCCCGGCTCCGGCAACACGCCCGTCGCGCCAAACTTCTTCATGTACGCGAACGCGAGCTCGTCGAGCGTGGCGACGCCGACGCCGTCGCGGTTGTGTCCGTAGTGGTCGATCTTGACCTGCGTTCCCGTCGCGAGAGCCGCGGCGCGCGCCGCGTTGTCGACCATCTCTGTCTCCTGCGCGAGATACACCTCGTCTGGATAGCGAATGTAGAAGTCGGCGGCCGTCTTGTCCGGGACGACGTTAGGTGCGGCGCCGCCTTCGGTGATCACGCCCTGGATGCGCGCCTCGGGACGCAAGTTCGACCGAATGGCGTCGATGTTGTTGAAGAGGTGGATCACGGCTTCCAGCGCGTTTCGGCCATTCCACGCGGTGAGCTGGTGCGCGGGAGCGCCGAAGAACGTGTACTTCGCGCCGTCGATGTTCATGCAACACGTGCCGAATCCCGGCGCGGCGCGCGTCGTCGCGCTCGTCGAGTGGCTGCGCACGAGCACGTCCATCCCGTTGAACGTGCCGGCGTCGTACATCACGGTCTTCGCGTTGGGCGGCATCATCTCTTCGCCGGGCGCGCCAAAAACCACGACCGTACCCGGCGTTTTCGTTCGCGTGAGATACTCGGCCACCGCCACCGCGGCGGCGATGCCGATCGGTCCCTGGGTCGAGTGCTGATCGCCGTGAAAAGCGCCCTTTGTGCCGCGCAAGGCGTCGTACTCCAGGATGACGCCGAGATTGGGTGAGCCCGACGACTTGGTGTAGCGCGCGACGAACGCGGTCTTGAGGTCGCCCACGCCCATCTTGACGTCGAAATCGTGCTTCCGCAGGTAGTCCACGAGGAGGCCCACCGATCGAGTCTCCTCGAAGCCGATCTCGGGATGGCGCGTTATGTCGTCGCCGAGGGCGAGGAGCTCCTTGTCCATCAGCTCCTTCGCGCGCGCGGCTACGGCGTCGCGCGGCGCGTTCGGGCCGGTTAGGCGGGCCACCATCGCGGTCACATTGAGCGATCGCTCGAGACTATCGAGTTGGTGCACGACGGAACGCGCTGCATCCCGCTCTGTGGGTGTCTCTTGTGCGCGCGCAAGTCCGGGTACGAGCGTAACGAGTGCGGTGAAGGTCACAACGGACGGACGCATTGGGCTTCTCCGAAGTTGGATTGCGAGTCGGCATAAGGCTGCACGACGACAGCGAGCGCGGCTAGTGCCCGGAACAGGTCGGTTATGGGAGACCGTGGCACGAGGCCAGCAATATGACGGACCTACCGAATCGCTCGGCGGACTCGAGCGAACGGAAAGCGAACCCAAGGAGATAACATGGCGGACGTCAACATTCAGCAAACCCCGTCGAGTGGCGAGACGCGGAGCGGCGGATCCGGCGCCGTCTGGGCAGTCGTCGTGATCATCCTGCTGCTGGTGATTGGCTGGTTCGTGTTTGGCGGCGGTCTCACCCGGCGGACTACGTCGACGATCAACGTCAACGTTCCCGGGCAGGCAGATAGCGGTCACGCCTCGAGCGCCGGGTCAGGCGGCAGCGGAGCGACGAAGACTCCATAGGCGTCTGTCATCCCGAGCGCAGCGAGGGATCTGCACTTGCGGAGTTCGAAGTGCAGGTCCCTCGTCGCTTCGCTCCTCGGGATGACAGAAAGTGTTGCTCAGACCATCCTGGTCTTCCACCTTCCGCGCCTAAAGAGCACGGCGCTCAGCAACGCGAGCGTCGAAAACGCCACCGTCACCGAGAAGTACACCCCGCGCGGACCAAAGCCAAAGGTCTTCGACAGAAGGAACGCAAGCGGAATCTCCCACAACCAGAACACGACGATGTTCAGGATCGTCGGTGTCGTCGTGTCACCAGCGCCGTTGAAGGCCGCGGCCAGCACCATACCGTAAGCATAGAACAGGAAGCCGAACGCGATGATTCGGAGCGTGTCGACCGCGTTAGGCACCACCGCCGGATCGGTCGTGAAGATGTTGGCGATGGGGTGCGCCAGGAGCACGAACAGGATCCCCACCGCGCCGAGGAAGCACATGTTGTAGAAGCCGGCGATCCACACCGCCTGCTCGGCACGCTCCGGTTTCCGCGCGCCGAGCGCCTGCCCGACCATGGTCGCCCCCGCGTTCGACAGCCCCCACGACGGCAGGAGCGCGAAGATGATCACGCGGATACCGATCGTGTAGCCGGCGAGCACGCCGCTCCCGAACGTTGAGAGAATACGAATCAACCCAATCCAGCTCGCGGTCCCGATGATCGTCTGCAACGTGCCGCTGGCCGACAACCTCAGCATTCGCAGCATGACCCCGGGCTCGAAGCGGAGATGGCGCCGCCTGATCGAGATGCGCGAGCTGTTGCCTCCGAGGAGGCGACTCAGCGCGAACAGCGCGCCCGTCCCGCGGCCAATGTTGGTCGCGATCGCCGCACCCTTGACGCCCAAAGCGGGGAAGGGGCCGAGTCCGAAGATCAGACACGGGCCTAACGCGATGTTGATCG
>DATEHJ010000274.1:0-2629 GCA_035279645.1 Gemmatimonadaceae bacterium | reverse complement strand
CCATGCGTGCCTGGTGTCTCCGAGGCCTTCATGTCGGGCGGGGAATAAGTGCAGGTTACCATTCCTCGCGCTCCAATCTGCGAAGCGCAGGAACCTGCGGCAAGCAGCCCGTCCCTCGGTGCGACTAGCGAATCTTCAGCGAGAAACCCGCGACCATCCGGCCATTGTGCTCGTCGAGGAATGGCGCGAGCGACGTACCGTTTAGCATTTGCGTATTCCTGCGACGCGCGTCGCTGCCCGCTGTCAACCAGCCGTATCCCCAGACCGCCACCGCGCCGACGATCGCGACCGTCTGCACTCCGTGCACGTTGCACGGGCCGCCCCCGTCGCACCGGCTGCTCTGATTGGCGTCAATGGCGATACCGATCCCGGCCGCGGTCCCGCCGAGTACGGCCAGCCCCTTGCCCCACCGATCGGCGTACAGTTGCCCGCCGCCAGGGATCAGTACGCCCAACGCCGTCGCGAGGTTCGGGTCCTTGTACGGTGTCGACCGAGACTTGGCCGCCACCGGCACCACGGGCACCGGCTGTTTCTGTTGCCCGTACGCCTGACGTGACGCGACAGCACAGGCCGCCAGTGCGATAACCGATGACAACTTCCTAACGAAGACATGAGCGGACATAGATCCAATCTTCGGTCCGCGTCGCCGAGATCCTATTAGCCCATCGTAAGCAAGCCGGGCGGCGTCCGTTCACGCCGAGGTCGCCATCAGCTTCAACTCCTCGCGACCCAACCGTCGGGAAGCAGCCATCCGAGACCACCACAATAACAAGAAAACTCAACCGGCGGCTTCCCATGTCGGGTCACTCCCGAACCGTCACACGCCGGACAAACAATCGCGTCGGCGGGTCGGCTTGGGACCAGTGGCGTCAACTCTGGAAACTTCGTCCATGCGTGTCCGAGGACCGCGATCTCCGCGTTTGGGACGGAGACGACCTGGAGATCAAACGGTTCATCTCTGTTAAAGGAAACGACCTTTCCGTCAGACAGCCTGATTCCGAAATCACGATTCGAATCGTCGGTGATCGGAATGACGGCGAGCTCCGTCGCGACGTGGCGAAGCGCGCGCGCTCGCGGCGTGCCGTCGCTCAGAAAGGCGTCCAGCGACCGACGGAGCCGCGCCTTGTGTTCCGCAGTCAGCATTTGAGGAACAAGATGGGCGTGCAAAGCCTAACGCCGAACGTCGTCGCGTCAGTCCGCCGCTCCCGGGCGCGCGCCGCTGCCTGCCCCCGCCGCGAGACGTTCAGCTTTTCGAGCATATGATGAACGTGATTCTTCACCGTCGCTAGCTCGATGCCGAGGGAGCGCGCGATCTCCTTGTTGGTCATCCCCTGCTCCACGAGGGAAAGAATCTGTCGCTCGCGCAGCGTTAGATCCGGATCCGGTGGCGCTCCGCTCCCCACGTCTCGCCGGCGACGCTGGGCGGCCAGCCGCTGGAACAACGTCGCGGCGAGCTTGGGAGAGGCAATCGTCTCGCCGCGCCCCACGCTCTCCACCGTGGCCACGACGTCGGCCAGCGATCCGTCGCGCGCCACGTATCCATCGATGCCCGCCTCTATATAAGGAAGAAGCGCGTCCTTCGAGTCCGACACGGCGAAGACGACGATGCGCGGAGCACTCGGCGCGTTCGAGATGGCGTTCACCAGCTCCAGGCTCTCACGCAGGGCAATGTCGATGAGCACGACGTTAGGCGCATGCTCGACGATCGCGAGGCATGTTCCGATCGGCATGATGAGGCGAAGCCTCTCACGCTCCGATTCCTGATCAATGGATACGTTCGTCATCTGAATCCAATAGCCCACGAGGTGGTCAGCATAGACCGCCCTCATGAATCCTCCTCGTGATCGCGGCGCGCCATCGCCTTCCGCGCGGGCCCGCGTTAGGTGCAACTGCCGAAACGGGCCCTCAAATCGAGGCGCGCACGGGGGGCAAGAACTGTGCGCCGTGCTACAGCTGCGTCATTATCTCGGCTGTGTGACAAAACGCAGACACACAGGAGATGCAGTTCGTAACAGCGCACGAATGCTCAACGTGAACAAGCGATCCACCACGTGATGGATCCTCGCACTGGATCCAAGTTGAATCGGATGCTCCATACCTCGCGCCGTTAAACACGCGCACCTTGAGTCCCGGGTTTCCAAGGTCGCGAGGACGGAGGTCATGCAGATCAGGATTCTGCTCGTTGAGATGCCGCGCATGCTGCACGACATAGTCGGCAGCATCATTCGCGTCGAGCCCGAGCTGTGCGTCGTCGCGGAGAGCGTCGAAATCGGCACACTGGTACAGCGTGTTGAAAGCGAGCGGCCGGATGTGGTGGTGCTTTGCGAGCAGTCGAAGTCGACTCCAGCAAGGTGCGAGGAGCTGCTGGGTCGATTCCCACGATTGGCGCTGGTCGCGCTCGAAGACAGCGGTCGGCGAGCGAGCATCTATGTGATGCGGCCGACCCGCATTCGCGTGGCGGAGATCTCGAGCAACCAACTCGTGACCGCTATACGCCGCGCCGCTGGCTATCCGTTCCCGAGTAATCGTGCACACGAATTCTCTACAAAGGATAGGGGAGTATGGCCATGAGCTATGACAGGGCACCGGCACCGCGCTCTCAACCAGCAGCCACATCGAGAGGAGCCGT
>DATEHJ010000273.1:0-2909 GCA_035279645.1 Gemmatimonadaceae bacterium | reverse complement strand
GACGTCATCGGGAAAGGACATGCGCAGCTGCTCATGCCTTTGGCTGGAGCGGCGGCGTTGGCGACGCTCATTCAAGCCGCGACCGGCTTCGCGAACTCGCAGGTCGTCAGCGTCGCCGCGCAGCGCGCGATCACCGAGATGCGGAAGCGCGTCCAGGAGCACGTGATGCGTCTTCCCGTCTCCTACTTCGACTCGACGAAGACCGGCATCCTGATCTCGCGCGTCATGACCGACGCCGAAGGCGTACGCAATATCGTCGGCACCGGGCTCATTCAGCTCGTTGGGAGCCTGATCACGGCGGTCCTCGCGCTCGGCATTCTGTTCTGGCTGAACTGGCAGCTCACCGCGATCACCATCGTCATTCTCGCCGGCTTCGGCGGCATGATGGCGATCGCGTTCAAGCGCCTGCGTCCAATCTTTCGAGAGCGGAGTGTCATCAACGCCGAAATCACGGGGCGTCTCGCCGAGAGTCTTGGTGGCGTGCGCCTGGTGAAGGTTTACGTCGCCGAACGCCGCGAGCGGCTCGTCTTCGCGAAGGGCGTCCACAAGCTCTTCCGCAATGTCGCGAAGACGATCACGGGGACATCGGCCGTCGGCTCGGGTGCGTCCGTCATCGTTGGGCTCATCGGTGTCGTGATGATCATCGTCGGCGGACGATCGATTCTCGCGCATGCGATGACGCTCGGCGATTTCTTCATGTACATCTTCTTCGTCGGGTTGATGGTGGCGCCGCTCGTGCAAATGGCGTCGATCGGAACGCAGATCAGCGAGGCGTTCGCGGGACTCGATCGCATTCGCGAGATCATGCAGACCCCGACGGAGGACCAGGCCGACGCGGGCAAGGCACCGCTCGCCGATCTCCTCGGTGAAGTGCGCTTCGAGGACGTGAGCTTCGAGTACAACGCGGGCGTCCCCGTCCTCAAGCACGTGTCATTCGAGGCGCGCGCCGGCTCGACGACGGCGCTCGTCGGCCCGAGCGGCTCTGGTAAGAGTACGCTCATCAATCTCGTGATGGCGTTCACGCATCCCGCGAGTGGACGCGTCTTCGTGGACGGTCACGATCTCGAGACGACGCGGCTGCACGACTATCGCATGCAGCTCGGCGCGGTCATGCAGGACAATTTTCTTTTCGACGGCACGATCCGCGAGAACATCGCGTATAGCAAACCAGGCGCAACGGACGACGACATTCGTACGGTGGCACACATCGCGCACGTCGACGAGTTCGCCGAGAAATTCGAGAAGCAGTATGACACGGTTGTCGGCGAGCGCGGCGTGAAGCTCTCCGGCGGCCAGCGTCAACGCATCGCGATCGCGCGCGCGATTCTCGCCGATCCACGAATTCTCATCCTCGACGAAGCGACGTCGAGCCTCGACAGCGAGAGCGAGGCGCTGATCCGCGACGGGCTCCGCTCGCTGCGACGCGGCCGGACGACGTTCGTCATCGCGCACCGGCTCTCGACGATCGAGAGCGCGGACCAGATCCTCGTGCTCGACAACGGCATCGTCGTCGAGCGCGGGACGCATCGCGAGCTGCTGGCGCTCGGCGGCCGCTATCGGCAGCTGTACGACAAGCAGTACGGTGCCGAGCGGGATCGGTTCATCAACCCGGGCGAGGATTTCATTCCCGTTCCGCCGTCGCCGCGCGAACAGGTGAAGGTGCGTTAGTACTTGTCATCCCGAGCGAAGCGCGGGATCTGCTTCTTGCGGTGCGGGTAAAAAGCAGATCCCTCGTCCCCTCGTCGCTTGCGCGCCTCGGGGCAGGCAGCTTCGCTCCTCGGGATGACAACGGGTCACGCTTCGCTCCTCGGGATGACAACGGACTACATTGACTGTTATGCGCAGATCCCCTCCGGCATTCGGCTTGTTCACCGTGCTCGCTCTGGCGCTAGGTGCCGCGGGCGCTGAGGGCGTACGGCCAGTCTCTCCCCAGGAGCCTAACGAACAGTCGAGGCCGTTCGCGGTGGGCGAGAGGTTGACGTACAGCGCGAAGGTCAACTTCCTCCACGTCGGCACGGGCACGATGACGGTGGTCGGCATCGACACCATCCGCGGCCACACCGCGTACCACACCGCCTTCGATGTCCATGGGCGGATGCTGTTTTATAGCGTGAACGACCACTACGAGAGCTGGTTCGATACGACGACGATGGCGTCGCTCCGCTACAAGCAGAAAATCGACGAAGGGAGTTACGAGCGCGAGCGCCTTTTCGAGATGTTCCCGGAGCGGCAGACCTTCAGCGAGAATGGCAAGCCGGAGGAGCCCGGGGTCAGCCTCCCTCTCGACGACGGCTCGTTCATCTACTTCGTGCGCACGCTCTCGCTCGATCTCGGACAATCGTACGAGTTCAATCGCTACTTCCGGCCGGACCGCAACCCTGTCAAACTGGAAGTGCTGCGGAAGGAGCGGATCAAGGTGCCGGCGGGCGAATTCGACGCGATCGTCGTTAGGCCGGCGATCAAGAGCAAGGGCATCTTTTCGCAGGACAGCAAGGCGGAAATCTGGTTCTCGGACGACTCGCTGAGGCTGATGCTGCGCATGAAGTCCGGTTTGCCATTCGGGACGCTGCAACTGGAGCTCAAGGACATCAACCGCGGAGGGTTGCGAGAATGAGACGCTCGGCACCGACGTGGATGGGAGTGGCATTGCTGCTAGTTGCCGCCTGCGGAGGGGACAAGTCCAGTTTTGACGCCGATCCGGGCAAGGGCCCAGGCTCCGTCGCGCACCGGGACAGCGCCCTCAGGCTCGGTCCAGGCGACGTGCAGATCGTGAACGAGGACAGCAGCGTCGACCTCGCGCTGGTCGGCCAGCAGATCATCGTGCGACTCTCCGACAAAACGATGGCGACGGTGCGCCGAGAGACCGATACGAACGCGGTGAAGGATTCGGGATTCGGCGGCTCGATCGA
>DATEHJ010000272.1:0-5967 GCA_035279645.1 Gemmatimonadaceae bacterium | reverse complement strand
CGACACCTAACGAGTAGAGATCGCTGCGCCCGTCGATCACTTCCCCGCTGATCTGCTCCGGGCTCATGTAGTGCACCGTACCGAGCACCTGCCCCGTCGCGGTGAGCGGCTTCGCTTCCGCGAGTCGGGCGATGCCGAAGTCGGTAACCCACGCACGCCCCGTCGACCGCTCGACGAGAATATTCTCGGGCTTGATGTCGCGATGGACGACTCCGTGCGAGTGAGCGTAGTCGAGCGCCAGCGCGACGTCGCGAAGGATGCGGCAGATGTCGCGCGCCGGCGGCACCGCCTGCGCCGCGAGTAAATCAGCCAGTGACGCGCCATCGACGTACGCCATGACGATGAACACGACGCCGTCCATCTCGTCCGCGCGATAGATGGGGACGATGCTCGGATGTGTGAGCTTCGCCGCGGTTCGTGCCTCCCGAAGAAAGCGCTCGCGCACTTCGCCGACACCGGCGAGCAGCTCCGGCAAGACTTTGATCGCGACGGGGCGATCGAGCCTCACGTCGACGCCAAGATAGACGATACCCATCCCGCCACGCCCGATCTCGCGCTCGAGCGTGAAGTCAGCCGCGAGCGCGCGCGACCGCGCTGTGAACTCAGCCGTGTCGGTCATCCCTCCATGCTACCACAGCGGAGGACGCTGCGCACCCCGCTCACTCCGGCCGTCGCGTGCCGCGCCCGGCGCCATTCGCCGCCGTTCCTGCTTGCACGGGCTGTGCTGGTGCGTCTTTGGACGCGTTGTACGCGTTGAGCATCTTCTGACGCGCGAGGTAGGTCTCGCCGTGCGCGATCCACTCGGCGGCCGGCTCGCCCTTGAGGTAGTGCGCGAACCATTCGAGCTGTCGGCGGTGATAGTCGATTTGACTCTCGGGCCGCGCCACGCCGTGGTTCTCGTCGTTGTAGATCAGAAACACGACTTCCTTGCCCAGGCGACGACCGAAGTTGTACAACTCCATACTCTGCCAGTAATTCACGTTCCCATCGGCGTCACCTTCCTCGAGGAGCAGAGGCGTCTGCAACGAGTCGACCGCGAACACCGTCGAGTTGCGGATGTACGCCTGCGGATCTTGCCAGAGCGGCACCTGCATGCGCTCCTGGCCCGTCTCGTAGTGGCCGGTCTCAGGAAAGCCCGTGTTAAAAGATGTATAACCGTACATGCTGATCAGATCCGTGAGCGGCGCGCCAGCGATGGTCGCGGCGAACATGCCGTGCCCGTGCACGGCATAAAACGCCGACTGATACCCGCCCCACGAGTGACCCATGTTCCCGACACGCTTGGGATCGATCATCCCCGTCGCGAGCGCTGCCTTCACCGCAGAGGTCACACAATCCAATCCTGAGTACCCAGGATCCCTAAAACGGAAGACAATGTCGGGGCGCAACACAAAGTAGCCATTCTGACTAAAGACGCTCGTGTTATAGGTCGAGCGGTCCGTCGGAGCGACCCACTGATGAAAGCCCTGCGACAGCTTCTCATAGTAGTAGACGACCATCGGATACTGCTTCCCGGGTTGATAGTCGGCTGGATACGTCAACATCATCTGCAGCTTGTCGCCGTGGGAGTTGGCGTAGTCCATCAGGACTTGTTTTCCCCACGCGTGGTCGGCGAGAAATGCGTTGGTGTGCGACACCTGCTGCGCCGCATCGAAGCCTGCCGTCGCGACGAACACATTCGGCGACTCTTCCGCGGTCTGCTGCACGAACGCGAAGACGTTCGCGGCGTTCTTTGCCTGCGCGAGTCGTCCGACGCTCTTGTCGACCCAGAGGGACCGCTGCGCCGGCTGGCCAATTGTTAGGCGCGCGAAGCCGCTCTTCTTGTTCCAGTCGCCTGTCGCCGACAGGATGAGCGGCTTGGCGGGATCGATCGTCCGCGCATCGGGATCGAGCGTCTCGACGCGATAGACCGTAGAATCCTCGCGGCCGCGTGTCAGCCGGACGGGGTTGGAGCCGTCGGGCGCGATCTGCCAGAGGTCATACCGATCGTAGAGAATCACCGACCGATCGCCCGTCGTCCACCCGCCGACGCCGTAAGGACGCCGCTCGTGCACCGGATGATCGTCTTCCATATTCACGAACGCGCTCGAGAGCTTCCCGGTGAGATTGACGCGCGTTTTACTCGTTAGGTCGTATGTCCACCACTGCCCGTCCTGCGAGTAGAGTACATATCGGCCGTTGGGGCTCGCCGACCCGGGAAACGCTGTTTTGGTGATGATGCGCTCTCGCTTGCCTGTCGCGAGGTCGATCGCGTACACGTCCCGATACTGACGTCCGGACATGATCTCGTTGAAATATGGATGCTCGTCGGTCACGAGCGCGACGCGCTGATTCTCGGACAGTTGCACGGCATCGGAGGAATCGTCCGCGAGCCTAACGACCTGGTTCGCGGCGAGCCGCCAACCAACGAGCTGTGTTTTCTGCCGATCTTGTGCCGCCTGACGATCCTGCTGATGGTACTCGCGTGAGTCTTTCCAGTGCCATACTTCGACGCGGGCTGGTTGCGCCGCGTTCCACTGATGCGGGTCCTTTGCCTCACGAGGCGCGATGCCGAAGAACACCGCCCCGCCATCCTCGGCCCAGAGAGGCGGCCGATAGCCGGCGACGCGCATTTCTTTCGGGAAACTGGCATCCGCCGAGAAGTCGTAGACGCTCTTCGTCGGATGGGCGCCGCCCAGTCCGCGCCAGGCTATCACCGCGTAGCTCGTGTCGGCAAAGGCGCTGTCGCTGCGGCTCCGCAGCACGGCCAGGTCGTCGCCGTGCTTCCGCCACGCGACCATCGCATAGAGCTGGTCGCCGGCATCGAGGGAGCGAAGCGTGCCCGTCGCGGCGTTGAGCAGTTGCACACCGTTCCCGGTCTTGCCATTGACGTCGACGACCATCGCGAGCAGCGCGCCGTCGTCACTCCAGGCGAAGTCGGCGACGTTGCCGAAGCTGACGTCGGTCCCCTGCTCCAGATCGCGAACGATCAGATCGGCGCCGCGGCTCTTCGTGTCCGCCCCCGCGTAACGACGCAGGGCAACGTGCGAGCCGTCCTTGCTCAGCGCGAACGACTGCACGTCCTGGAGGATTGTCGTCGTGCCGGACTTGAGGTCGACGATGCCAGCCTTGTTGCGTGCGTTCTCGGATGATGCGCCCCCGCGCCCACCCGCTCCGCTCCCGCGCCGGCCAGGTCCATTGCCCCCCTGGCCGCCCGTCGTATCCGGCGTCACCGTGAACAGCAGCCAGCGGCTGTTGGCGCTGAACACCGGCGTGTTGCCTAACGGCGTACTTGCCTCCGTGCCACCCGTCACGGGCCGATAGCGCAGCTCCGTCACCCCGGACACGCCGCGGCGGAAGTCGTAGGCCACCCACTTTCCGTCTGGGGAGAGCGCTGTCGCGCCCAGCACCTCGATGCGCGCGAAATCAGCTTCTGTCAGAAGCGGCCTGCTGCCGACGGATGCAGTCGGCGCGGAGCCTTGTGGCTGCTGGGCCACTAGGGATGTGGCGCCTACGGCGAGGAATGCCGCCGAACGGATAAGGGCTAACATGGCGTCTCCTGAGCACGGGCAGAAATCGCTGAAGGGTGAACTTAGCACTATTTGTCATCCCGAGCGAAGCGAGGGATCTGCACTCCTCGATCAAGTGCAGATCCCTCGTTACTGCGTTCCTCGGGCTGACGGCTACCCGTTAGGCATCAATCACGCATTGCGATCGATGCATCCCTTGAACTGCGGATTGACGCGCTCCGGATCCGGCACTGACAGGTTCACGTCGGAACCGTAGTTTCCGCCTTTGTAGTGCTGGCCCGACGGAAAGACTTTGTCCTGCGTGCGGCCATACTGACGAACGAGTCGGCGAAGGTCGCCCAACCGCTGTCCGCGGCCAAAGGTCCAGAACGCCTTCTCACGGAAGAAGAGCGTCGTCGCGTCGTCGATGGTCGCCGGATCAGGCAACGCCGCCATCGCCGTCGGGCTGTAGGTACCGATCGTCGGTGGCGCAGCACGCAGGGCGTTGAGGATCACCATCATGCCCGCAATGTCGCTCGCGTTGAGCCGAGCTTCAGCTTCGATGAGCCGTGCATCGATGCCCGAAACCATCGGAAACGGATCGTCACGGTTCTTCCAGATCTGCTGGAGGAAGAAAGGTGTCAACCCGTCCTCCGACGACAATCCCTTCGTGGAACCAACGAGCACGGGTACGCGCGGATCGCCCGAGGAGGCAAATGGCACCGCGTTGAGAATGGCGAACTTCTTTCCCTGGTAAGTGATCGAGCTGTCCCCAACTGTCATACGGCCAACGGAGTTGGCGAACTGCCATGTTCCGTTGTCATCGGTCGTGGTGGCAGATGAGGTAGTCCACAAATACTGGTAGGTCGATGGCACCACACTCGTCGGCACGAGTCCCGCCGCCGTTCCTGCCTGGTTGCGATTCTGATCGATGAGAATTCGTGCCTTGGTGATGAATGCGGCTTGCCGAATGGAAGTCGAATTCGCGTCCGAGGCGCTGCCGAGCAGCGTGAGCGCACTATCCACGTGCGTCAGCGCAATCGCATACACTTCGGCGTTCGTGAACGGCTTGAAATCCGGCTTGCTATAGTCTACGACTCCCACATCGTTGGAGCCTAACGGGATGCCGTTGCAGAAGTCCTCGGCGAGGCTCATCTCGATGAAGCCGAGGCCGAGATACAACTCGGCGATATCCGCCGTTTTCGTCGGCTCGAACTGTCTCTCGGCCGCAATCGCGTCGCGTACGAAGCCGCGCGCCTGCGTGATGCGAGAATAGTTGCTCGCCGTGTTGTCGGGACTCATTGAGCGAGCATCGACGTCATTCTGCGAGTTCTGGAAGTCGGAGTTCGAGAATTCGTCCGTGAACAGACCGACCGTCTGCCAGAGCGACGACCAAGCAAAGGCTCCCGCGTTTGTCGCTCGGTCGCTCGAAATCAGCTTGATCTTGCCCATCGCGCCGACCTTGAGCGCCGCCGCCGCGGCCGCGGAGCCCACCGCTCCCTGATCGACGAGTCCAGGGTTCTGCGGCGAGAGCAATTCGTTCTTCACTCGGTCGCAGGCAGGTAAAGAGAGCACTCCCACCGCGAGCACGATCGCGGCCGCGCCGCGTGTCCGGGCGCGCTGAATCTGGTTCCGCATGGGTTATCGTCCTCGCTGTTAGTACTTGAGGTTGAGTCGGAAAGTGAAGTAGGTCGGCAGGCCCGTCGTCTGGAACTCGTTCTGCCCTTCCGCCTGTGTCAGGCCGTAGTTCGCTTCGGGATCGATGCCGGTAAACGAACTCCATGTATGGATGTTTCGCATACCGAAAACGAGTGTCGAGCCTTGCTGCGCCCGCATGCGCGACGTCACGGTTGACGGAAGGCGCCAGACCGCAGACAGCTCGCGGAATTTCCAGAATTGATTGTTACGGAAGTATCCGAGTGAGCTCGTGTACTTGGTCCCGCCGATCGTCGTGCCATACGTCTTGGCGATTGCCGCCGCCTGACGATCGAGCGACACCGTCGGATCCTGCGTGTCCCGGCACGCGAATGGACCGGTGTTGCACTGGAAATTGTTCGCGCCGTCGAGGGTGCTGTTTCCACCCTTGTAATCGAACATCATCGTTAGGCGCAACGCTCCGCCGAGGAAGTCGAGGCCGTTCTGAATCGAGAAGATGTCGCGTGGTACGCGGTATCCGTAAAACTGGAACGACGAGTCGACGTGTACTTCGCTCACCTGAAGAATGCCGTCGCCATTCGCATCGCTGTACGTGTACGGGTGATACCACTGGGCGTTAATCGGATAGCCCGCCATTTGACGCACCTGACCGCCACTGCTTCCACTATTGGCGATGAGCGTGCGCGGCTGACCGGTGGTCTGGTCGATGCCCAAATTCACGATCTTGTTGCTGAAGTGCGATCCGGTGACGAGAAGGTCCCAGCCGAAGCGCCGCGATTCCCAGAGCTGCGCGGTCGCCTGTGCTTCGTGCCCCCACCCCTGG
>DATEHJ010000271.1:0-3742 GCA_035279645.1 Gemmatimonadaceae bacterium | reverse complement strand
TCCCTCGCTTCGCTCGGGATGATAGGAGTGTAAAGCATCGGTAAGCGCTCCTATCGGCAACGCACGCCCACGCGATAAGTTGCCGCACCCGAAGAGAGGAGAGATCGTGCGGCGTCTCATCAAGTCCGGTCTGGTGCTCTGTGTCCTGTCCGTCGTCGGATGCGCCGGCGCGAGCCAACGCTCGAGCGAAACCGGAACGGTAGCGGCGATCACTCCCGCGGATCTCCAGCGACGGCTGAACATCATCGCCGACGACTCGACGCTGGGGCGCGCGAGCGGAAGCGAAGGAGATTTCAAGACCGCGGAGTACATCGCGTCCGAGTTCCGGAGACTGGGACTCGAGCCCGCGGGAGAGAATGGCACGTACTTCCAGACCGTGCCATTCTGGACGGCGGCGGTCGACCCCGCGTCGCGGCTCGACGTCGACGGACGCGCGCTGCGGATGGGACGCGACTTTCTGCCGACGTCGATGGCGGCGGGACATCGCGTGCTCGACGGCGTCGAGGTGGTGTATGGCGGATCGGCCAGCGATCCAAACGCGGTGATCGCGCCGGAGCAAGCCGCCGGCAAGCTCGTCGTGCTGGTGCCGGGCGAGCCATCGCTGCGCGCCATTCGCGTCGGTCCCGGACGATTCGCGGGCGCGAAGGCGGTCGCCATCGTTATGCTCGAGAACCTCGCGCCGGAGTTCACGGCGCGCTATCGCGACGGACGCTCGGTGCCCGACACGAGCGTGAATGCGTCGGCCGTTCCGTTGATTTGGCTCTCGCGGTCCGCCGCCGCGGCGCTGCTTGGCGCCGAGCCCGGGACGCTGACGCAGGGGGCGACCGGCCGGCGCGTGAGCGGAGCATTCGGCTTCCGCTTTACGCCCGTACCATTCCCGGCACGGAATGTCGTCGCGGTGCTACGCGGGAGCGACCCGGCGCTCCGTGGCGAGTACGTATCGCTCACGGCGCATAACGATCACGTCGGCTTCGACCACGCCCCGGTGGATCACGATTCATTGCGAGCGTTCAATCGGGTGATCCGGCCGATGGGCGCGGACTCGCCGCTTCGCGAGCCTACGGCCGACGAGTGGAAGCGCATTCATACGATCCTCGACAGCTTGCGACGCGTTCGCCCACCTCGGCTCGACTCGATTCGCAACGGCGCCGACGACGATGGCTCCGGCACCGTCTCGATATTAGAGATTGCTGAAGCGATGTCGCGCGGCAACGCGCACCCGCGGCGCTCGATTTTGTTCGTCAGTCATACGGGGGAGGAGGATGGCCTCGTGGGATCGCGGTGGTTCACCGATCACGCGACGGTGCCGGTCGATTCGATCGTCGGCGAGATCGATCAGGACATGGTCGGTCGCGCGCTGCCGACCGATTTTCCGCACGACGGCACCGGCGCCGGCAGCCCGACCTATCTCGAGTCTGTAGGATCGAAGCGGCTCTCCCGCGAGTTCGGTGAGGCGCTGGATTCCGCGAACGCGCATCAGCCGCTGCCCTTCGTCTTCAATCTCGAGTACGATCAGCCCGGCCATCCGTTGCAGTACTATTGTCGCGCCGACCACTTCAGCTACGCGCGCTACGGGATTCCGGCGGTCGCGCTCTCACGCGGCGAGCATCTCGATTATCACCAGGTCACCGACGAAGCGCAGTACATCGATTACACGGACCTCGCGCGTGTGTCGCACATGGTGTACGACGCGGCGATGTTACTCGCAAACGCGCCCTCGCGGCCGAAGCTCGACGTACCGAAGCCGGCGGATCCGCACGGGCCGTGCAGGCAGTAGGAAGGGGCTAGCCCCTAGCTGCTTTCTCCAGAATATCGCTCCACCCTTTGCGATGTGATTCAACCTGGCCGGGTGGCAGCTGAGTATGCGTGAGTACGACTTCGGTTGCGCCGTCGCGATCCAGAAAAGCGATCGTGACCGTCGTCGGGCGGTCGTCGGTGTTGATCGAACGCCAGGTAAAGGATAGCCGCGCCGGGCGATCGATGAGCAGGTACTCACCACTATGCTCGGTACCCGTCGAGTCGTGCGGGTGATGCATAACGATGCGGAAGCGGCCACCGACGCGTGCGTCGACTTCGGCGGTCGCCTTCGCGGTGCTGCCTGGGCGCATGAAGCGGGCGAGGCGAACCGGGTCGAGCCAGGCGTCGAAGACATGCTCGCGCGGCAAGGGAATCACGCGTCGGACGACGAGCGGCGTCTCCTTCGATTGATTCATCCCGTTCGCCGGCGCTTGCGCCGCGGCGGGGCGCTCTCGTCGATGAGCATCTGCTCGAGCGCCTGGAGCTGGACCTCCCAGAATCCGCGGTAGTGGTCGAGCCAGCGCGACGCGGCTCCCAGGGGTTTCGGATTGAGGGTGAGCCAATGCTCCCGTCCGGCAACTCGGCGCTCGACGAGGCCGGCACGCTCGAGAACCTTTACGTGCTTCGATACGCCATTGAGCGAGATTGGAAACTTGTCCGCGAGCGCGCCGACGGTCGTGTCGCCGCGGACGAGAAGGTTGAGAATGGCGCGGCGCGTCGGGTCAGCGATGGCGCCATAGACGTGATCGAGGGTGGAGTCGAGTGGCATCAGGGAGGGGCGCTTGTGTTCAACCGAACGGTTGAATATAATGATGCCCCGAACGCCATGAAAGAGGAGGGATGGTATGCCCAGCTATGACAGCGGTCCGATCAAGAATCATCCCATCGTGTCACACGAGGATTGGCTCACGGCGCGGGTAGAGCTGTTGGAGCGGGAGAAGGAGTTCTCACGCGCGCGGGACGCGATCGCGAAGGCGCGGCGCGACCTGCCCTGGGAGCGAGTCGAGAAGAACTACCTCTTCGATGGGCCTAATGGGAAAGAGACGCTCGGCGATCTCTTCGAGGGGCGCCGTCAGCTGATCGTCTACCACTTCATGTTTGGGCCGGAACAGAACGAGGGTTGCCCCCACTGTTCGTTCTGGGCGGACAGCTTCGACGATCTGGCGATCCACGGCGAGCATCTCCACCAGCGCGATACGACCTTCGCGGCGATCTCCCGGGCGCCGCTGGAGAAGATCGAAGCGTTCAAGAAGCGCATGGGCTGGCGGTTCACCTGGCTTTCATCCGACGACACGGACTTCAACTACGATTACTTCGCGTCGTTCAGGCCTAACGACATGAAGGCGAAGTCAGGGTATTACAACTATCGGCGCGGGGAGAGCTTCCCGGATCGGGAGGGGGCGAGCGTGTTCTACAAGGCGGAGGACGCCACGCTCTTCCACACGTACTCGACCTACGCGCGAGGCATCGATCTCCTGAACCTCACGTACAACTTCCTCGATTTGACACCCAAGGGGCGCGACGAGGCGCATCTCAGCGATGCTCAGGCGTGGGTGCGGCATCATGACAAGTATCCGACCAGCACCGGTGCGTCGGTTCAGCGCTGATTCGTCGCAACGGCATCAACAAAGGAACGCAGCGGCGAATCGATACCGTCAGTCGGAAGAGTGGTGAGTAGGACGGTGGGAAGTAGTGGACCACCGGTGACTGAATCACTTCCCACTGCCGGACTGACGGCCTTCGGTTCACGGCTCCGTGCTCCGCCGCGGCTAGTGTGGTCGCTTTGCTCCTCCGGATGCCATGAGCTACTCCTGGCGGAGCGCTTGAATCGGATCGATGCGGCTCGCGCGGTGCGCAGGGATGAGGGCGGCGGCGACGCCGCACATTGAGAGGACGAGGATGGCCACGCCGATTGCGAGAGGATCGATCGAGGTCACGATCGTGA
>DATEHJ010000270.1:0-3704 GCA_035279645.1 Gemmatimonadaceae bacterium | reverse complement strand
CGCTGGGTTTTCGCGTCGAGGAATTGCCTGACGCGCGAGAAAGCTCCGAGGGTTTTTCTCCGTTTCGTTTGAGCCGAGCGCGCAGCTCAGTCTGTCGAACATTGAGGCCGCTGGCGATGATCTCGTTCGCAAGCGCGATGGCGTCGGCATCTTCGATCCCAGCGAGAGCGCGCGCGTGACCGGCGGAAAGTTGTCCGGACTCGACGAATCGCTGAATAGAATCGGGGAGTGTGAGAACGCGGAGTAGGTTCGTGATGGTACTGCGATCTTTGCCGACGGCTTCCGCGATCTCCTGATGAGTTAGCGAGAACTCACCGAGCAGCCGCTGATAGCCGCGCGCCTCTTCGACGGCGTTCAGGTCAGTACGCTGAAGATTCTCGACGAGAGCAAGCACCAAGAGTGTCTGATCATCGAAGTCGCGCACCACCGCGGGCACTTCCTTCCACTCCAGGTTCGTCACCGCGCGGAGTCGGCGCTCGCCGGCAACCAACTCGTAGCTGTCCCCCTTACGACGCACCGTGATCGGCTGAAGAAGCCCATTCGTCCGTATGGAGGCTTCGAGCTCGGCGAGGGCGGCGGGGTCAAATTCGCGACGCGGCTGGTAGGGGTTCGGCCTGATCCGAGACGTGGGGATCCGCTGAAGCTCTGATGCCTGCGCGCTAGATGTCTGTGCGGAGCCGATGAGGGCCTCGAGCCCTCGGCCGAGGCGACGCTGTTTTTCAACGCTCATGCGGGCTGCTCCGGTTGACCGCCAACGACCTGTACATCGGGTTGACTAATGGAAGCAGCTGGCTGAGTGCGAGGCGAGGTGCGCTCGAGAAGCTCCTTAGCAACACCCATGTAGGCCTGCGCTCCGACCGAAGCAACGTCGTAGAGGATAATCGGCTTTCCGAAGCTGGGGGCTTCTGCCAAGCGAACGTTTCGGGGAATCACCGTTTCGAAGACCTTGCCACCAAAGTACTCGCGGGCTTCGGCCGCGACCTGACGCGACAGATTGAGCCGGGCGTCGAACATGGTGAGGAGGACACCGTCGATAGCGAGTGATTCGTTCACGCTGCGCTGAACGAGATGAACCGTATTGAGGAGCTGCGAGAGCCCCTCGAGCGCGTAGTACTCGCACTGCACGGGAATGAGCAAAGCGTCCGCGGCGGCGAGCATGTTGACGGTGATGAGACTCAACGAAGGCGGACAGTCGATGAGTATGTAGTCGTAGTCCGATGCGATCGCCGCGATAGCGGAGCGCATCGCGCTGTCTCGGTTGGGATGGTCGACCAGTTCAACTTCAGCACCCGCGAGCTCCGGGGTTGCCGGAAGGAGATCGAGGTGTCGGAACTGAACGCCGCGCATCACTGCGTCGCGGACAGCGATGCTGCCGATTAGCACATCATAAACGGTGGCGGATATCGATTCGCGGGAGATGCCCAGGCCACTCGTTGCGTTGCCTTGCGGATCGCCATCAACCAGCAGAGTCCTCTGCTCGGCAGCCGCGAGACTCGCGGCGAGGTTCACGGCGGTGGTGGTTTTTCCGACGCCACCCTTCTGATTTGCTACAGCGATGATTCGGGCCACGGGGCTCAAGCGCGTCAGGGGTCCCGGAATATAGGCGCGGCACCACCAAGGAGCGAAACTGTTTCACGTGAAACAATTAAACAGACCCCTGGTCACTCCTCTTCACCAGGCGTGCCACGTGGAACATCGGCAACAAGGCAACATGTCGCCACTGTCCCCTTCAAGTGGCGTTATAATGGCCCCATTATCGCGGCACAAACAACCAGCGAGCCGAAACGGAAACCTGCAACCTTTGCTGTCCCGGCTCGATGGGAGTGGGTGCCGCCTTTGCCATCATCGCGTAATCTGTGATCCGAGAGACAGGCCGTGGGCCCACATCCGAGGTGCTCAACTCGACAAGCGCACCCAGGCTGCCACCAGCAGCTCTAGCCATCGCCTCGGCGTCTCCTCTGGCCTTCGCGATTGCCTGAGCAAGCGCTTCGTGCCGAGCCGAGTCGGAATTCGAGGCGAAGAAATCCAATGAATTGATTTGGTTTGCGCCCTTGCCGAGTGCGGTGTCGAGCACGGGGGCTACTTGCTCGATCCGACGCACCTCGACCCTAACGACGTTGCTCACGATGTATCCGGTGACCGTCGTTCGCTGCGTCGATTGATCGTATCGCGTGTCCGGTGCGACCGTGTAGTTCTCTGTCGAGATCTGCTCGCGTGAGATACCGAGAGCGACGATTGCGTCGATGATCGCGGTCTGCTTCTGTGCATTCTCGCGCGCGGCCAGTGCGGCCGTGCTCGCGCGAGTCTGCACGCCGACATAGACCGCTGCGCGATCAGGCGTCAATTGTGCCTCGCCGGTCGCCGACGTAACGATCTCCGGTCGAGACGGACTCGGACCGGCGGCTTGTGCGAACACCGGCGCCGGTGTTGCAGCGACAACGGCAACGGACAGCAGTCCAAAAAGCCGCGTGATCGACGGGCGTGGCATCGACTCCTCCTTTCGAGATACGCTCAGATACACCGGCTCCGTTGCCGACGATCCTTACCCATCATTTTCCCGAGCTCCGCCTGACGAGTCGCCTGCTCAGGTCATCGCGGCGGATCGCCGCCGCTTCTCGATCTCGATGAGGAGATTCTGAAGATCGTTGGGGCTGACGCCAGGAACACGCGACGCTTGAGCCAGTGTGCGCGGCCGAATGCTGGCGAGTTTTTGTCGCGCCTCCAACGAGAGCGAGAGCATGTCCGCGTACGGCAAATCCTCGTCGAGCCTGAGTTGCGCCATCCGACGCATCTTCTCCGCCGACTCGCGTTCGCGTTCGAAGTAGCCGCAGTACTTGATCTCGAGCTCCGCTGTGATAAGCGCCTCGCGATCGAGGTCCGAACCGACCTCGCGGGCCGCGAACAGCTCAGCGAGACTCACGCCCTGGCGCTTTGCGACCTCGGTAATGCGGACGCTGTGCGGAAGCGGGGCGCTTCCAGCGCGATCGAGCACACTTCGCGCAACCGCGGGCGAGATGCTGGTCTCGTCGGCCAGTCGGCGCGCACTCGTTTCCGACTCCAGTCGGCGCTCGATTACCCGGAGCTCGCGATCATCGTACAGGCCGAGGCCCACGCCGATGTGCGACAATCGCCGCAGTGCATTGTCCTGCCGAACCGTTAGGCGGAACTCGGATCTGGAGGTGAAGAGCCGATAGGGCTCGTCAACCCCGCGAGTCACGAGATCGTCAACGAGGACGCCGATGTAAGAGCTCTCGCGGCCCAGTGTAACGCTCGCACGTCCGAGCGCGGCAAGAGCGGCATTGACTCCCGCGATCGTCCCCTGCCCTGCCGCCTCTTCGTAGCCTGTCGTCCCATTGATCTGGCCGGCGAAGTACAGGCCGCCTAACGCGCGAACCTGCAAAGTCGCATCGAGCTGGGTGGGCGGATAGTAGTCGTACTCGATCGCATAGCCGGCGCGCGTCATTCGGGCCTGCTCCAGTCCAGCAATCGAGTGCAGAATGTCGAGCTGCACCTCCGCCGGCAGCGACGTCGAAAGGCCGTTCACGTACAGTTCGGACGTGTCGTGCCCCTCCGGCTCGAGAAATATCTGATGGCGCTCAGCTGCCGGGAACTTGACGATCTTGTCTTCGACGGACGGACAGTATCGCGGGCCGCGGGATGCAATCGCACCGCCGTACATCGCTGACCTCTTGATGTTCTCCGCG
>DATEHJ010000269.1:0-7588 GCA_035279645.1 Gemmatimonadaceae bacterium | reverse complement strand
CCGACTAGTCGGGGCGCTCGTCGTTCTCGACCATCGCGCAGAAACTTGAGGGGCCGTGCTACGCCTTCGTGACGTCGGCTGCCTGTGGTCCTTTCTGCCCTTGTACTATCTCGAACTCGACGCGATCGCCCTCTGCTAGCGACTTGAAGCCGCTGCCCTGAATGGCGCTGAAGTGAACAAAGACATCCGGCCCCCCTTCGCGAGAGATGAAGCCGTAGCCTTTGGCGTCATTGAACCACTTCACCGTACCCTGGAGACGTGCCATGAACCGTACCTCTTGGAACTGTGTTCTGGATCCTTTCTGTCCTCGCGACTCGCGCGTCCACTCGAAACTGCTGGGCCGCGCCCGCTGCCACCGGGACCGGTTCAACGGCGGGACTGAGAGTGGCGCGGGGCAAGTTTTGTGCAAGACGTGAGCGACGACCGTCGCATCTCGCGGAATTGAAGACGGCGAGATGCGACGAAAGTCAAAACTCTGTGTATTTCGTGAAGTGTCGCCGGCCTTGCAATCAGCGAGAACGCTGCATCAACACGGCTATGGAATTTCCGCCGCTCCGCAGCCAATGCGCGGGTGCAAAAAAGTCGTCAGGCTGCGCCAGCGATGTATCTCGCCAATCTGCCACACGTGCGACAGCGCAGTGTGACTTGGCAACGTGGTGGAGGTGGAAAGTCGTGCGGTGTGCGTTCGATCTGTCCCGAGCAGGACGGACAGCTGAGCGGCGACCCAGTACGATCGCTCGCGATCAGGTGAAGCGCCTGCGCCGGATTGAACGTCGCCGGTCTCGGCTTGCGCATATGCTACTACCTCCGACTGCAACTATCCCGGAATCCCATGGCGCCGGTTCGCCCTGTGACGCTGCTAACCCCCTAATTCCCTAATCCCAAGTGCGGTATAAGGATAACACCTTGGGAAGAGTTTTCGTCACATCGTTCGCCTTTTGGCTTATTGCGTGCGGGCCAGGTGCTGATATACCCCCACGACCGGCAAGGGTCCCGGACGCGCTCGCATTGGGCGACACACGACGGTAGGAAACGTGTGCTTGTGGAAAAACTCCGCGACCAGCAAAGGAGTCGCCTGGGTGAGCGTGGCTCAACCCACGTAGACGATGTCACCGTCCGCGGCGATGCCAAGCTCCTGCTGAGTTCCGCACACACCGCAGACTTTGAGCGCTTGCCAACTCACCTTGAGCGATTCCTGCTGTGCCTTGCTCGCCGGCGTTACGGTAACCTTTTTGTAGCTGTATTCGCCGCACTGCTCGCAGGCGTGCGCCTTGGCGATACGCTCCGCGCGCTCACGTGTGATTTTGGCCAAGCTCGCACTCCATGGATCGGGGGTGCGCCTTATCGTTCGGTCGATTGATCCGGTAACGGCACCTGGGTGTCGCTCGCTCGGACGGCGACCGTGGGTCGAGTCGACGGATACGACGCTGTCGAAGCGGAAACCGGACCAGAAGGTCGTCGCGCAGTCGACGTTTCGACGCTGTTGTTGCTCGCGCGATTGAGCATTTCTCGAAGTGCGCCGATCGCGCCCATTACACCGGTTGCCTCAGCGGGGAGGAAGACTGTCGATCCCTTTCCTTCCGCCAATTTCGGCAGCGCCTCGAAGTATTTGAGACCAAGCAGGTAAGTCGCGGCCTGGCCTTCCGGTAGTGATTCCGCGACGCGACGAAGTGCCTCCGCTTCCGCATTGGCGAGCGCGAGTCGAGCCTCCGCCATGCCCTGCGCGCGCAGAATCGCTGCTTCCTTTTCTCCCTCTGCCTTTCGAACCTGTGCCTCGCGCTGACCTTCAGACTCGAGGATGGCGGCTCGTTTTCCTGCTTCCGCGTTCGTCACCGCGGCACGCCGCTCTCGCTCGGCGCGCATCTGGAGCTCCATCGATTGCTGAATGTCGCGCGGCGGCTCGATCGCTTGCAGCTCGACGCGAGTGACGTCCACTCCCCAGCTCACGGCGGCTTCCTCGATCACGTCGCGCATCCGCTTGTTGATCATGTCACGGCTGGCGAGCGTCTGATCGAGCTCGATGTCGCCGACGATGTTGCGGAGCGTCGTTCGGGTCAACGTCTCGAGTGCATACGGGAGATTCTGAATCGAGTACGTCGCTTTCTGCGGGTCGGCGACCCGGTAGTACAGGACGGCGTCGATGTCGATTGTGACATTGTCCTTCGTGATCACCGGCTGACTTGGAAAGTTGAGCACCTGCTCTCGCAGGTCGATTCTCGACGTCGTCCGGGAGGCGATTCTCTTTTGGCCGCCAACGTCCGCCTCGAGGAATCGCACGTCGATCGACTTGGGGCGCTCTATGAACGGGATGAGGACGTTGAAGCCGGAGCGAGCCAGCCGGTGAAAGCGGCCCAGGCGCTCAATCACCATGACCTCGGCTTGGCCGATGATCTTGAATGAGCTGGTGAAGACAAAAAGCGCGGCGAGCGCGACGAGCAAAACGAGAGCGAGACCGATCTGCGTCATAAATACCCCAAGTGTGCCCGCGATCATTGTACCGGTCCGAGCGGGGCGAGGCAACGAGAAGTTGCCCGACCGCTAACGGGCGTATTCGCCGAGCCCTGTAAAACATGATTCAATGCTGTCTCAATTGGTCAGCATGCTCTTACGGATGTGCCTGATTCTTGCTATCGTCGGAGTGGTTTTTCCGTCAACGACTCCGAGGAGAGCGTTCTATGGCGACCAGGGCCAAGAAGTCGCGAGCGAAGGGGAAGACTTCGTCACGAAGCGCAGGGAAGAAGCGATCGAAGAGCACGAAGTCACGCGGCAGGTCCGCGGCCGGCGCGGCGAGCGCGCGCGGCGCGTCCCCTTCTCGCTCGACGACGTCGGCGAAGCGCGGGGCGAGTGGAACGAAGAAGGTCGGCACCGCCTCTCGTAAGGCAGCCAGCTCTCGTCAGGCGACGGGCAAGCTTGCCGAGGTTCGAAAGTCCGCGTCGCGGATGCCGGCGCCGATCGCGCGCGTCACACGGGTTGCGCAGGAAGTCGCGAAGGAGGCTGGTTCGGCCGTGGTCGCCGGTGTCGAGGCGATCAAGGATCTCGGCAGTAGTGTCGTCGAGCGCGTTACTGGTTAGGGACCACCGACGAATTGGACGAATTGGATGGTGTTCGAAGGGGCGCCCGAGGGCGCCCCTTCGTCTTTAGCGTTCGCTAACCTGTGCGCGACGCTCGACTGGTGCCGCGCGTCGATGCCGCTCGAGCCAATCGACGAGCAGCTCGAACACGTGCTCGTGGCCGTAGTCCACCGTGATCACGTGGCCGGCGCCGCTCACCCATACGAGCTGTTTGTCGCGTGCGGCGATGCGCTCGAACGCGGTCTGCGCCGCAGCTGGAGGGATGCGATTGTCCTCACGCGATTGCACCATCAACGTCGGGGACGTGACCTTTGGCAGCACGCGGAATGCTCGCTCGACGGTCGACCGAAGCGCTCGGAGCGCCGCCGGCGTGAATACGCCATAGGCCAGGCTGCGCGCCGCTTCCGCCTGATTCTGGATCGACCGTCGCGCACTGGGATCGAGCGCGCGCACGTAGGGCACGGCGAAACCCCATAGGGGCGCCGTTCGAGCGGCGAGGGCAATGTGCTTCGGTATCGCGAGGTATGGCGCGAGGAGCACGAGCGCCGGAATCGAGCGAACTTCGGCGGCGAGTTCGGCGGCGAGTGCTCCGCCCATCGAGAGTCCCGCGACCGCGACCCATGGGTGCGTCTCGCTCAGATCGTCGTAGGCGCTGCGAACGACCTGGGTCCACTGGTCGGCGGCGACGGTCGAGAATTCGCGAAGGGTGCGCCCGTGTCCCGGCAGGAGCGGCACTCGGACATTGTAGCCGCGTGCGTGCAGGTACTCGGCGAGATATCGGAGCGTTTGTGGAGTGTCGCCGCCACCGTGGACGAGCAGGATCGCCGGCGCATTCGCGGCGCGGCGAAGCTCGAATGGTTCCGCTCCGGCGATGATTCCTGCAGAGTCGACGGGAAGTCGCCTGAGCGTTGCATCGCGGAGACGCAAGGCGCCGCGTCGTGTCAGAACGACCGCGGCGGCTATTGCGATGGGAACAGCCCAGAGGAGCAAAGCCATCATCGAGCAACGAACGCGAGGAGATGACGTGCGCAGGACGAGCGACGCGTGCGCAAGGCCACCGACGCGAATCTACCTACCGGTGACAAGACGGGGCGAGGATTGACTCCTCGCCCCGTTCCGAAGTGGCCATTTGCCCGGCTATTGGAAGGTCTGCTCGGCGTGCTCAGCGAACGCTGCGATGAGTAACTCGCTGTCCGCGGTCACTTCACCGCGCTCCGCAAGCTGCGTTGGAGGCGCGATGATCAGCGTGCTTCCCTTCCGTTCAACGAGCCCCTCTCCTGTAAGCCGACTGAGTACCAAGGACACCGACTCGCGGGTCGCCCCCACCAGCTCACAGAGCAGGCGATAGCGCGCGGTGCAGAGCACGATCTTGCCGTCTTCGCGAGTGAAGGTCGCGTTGTTCGACATTCGTATCAGCGTGGAGACCATGCGCTGCTCGACGCTCAGCGTGGTGAGCTCACGAAGCTTGTCGAGGAGCGCCGCGCGCTCGGCCATCAATTGCGAGACCAGAGTGAGCGCGTGCTGCGGTTGCTCGCGCACGAAGGCGCGAAAGCGAGCTGCGCTCAGGAACAGCGTCTCGCTCTCCTCATCAGCGCGTGCGTCAGTGGCATACTTCGCGCTCGACGCTAGCCCTTCAGAGCCGAACGTTTCACCCGGCGTCGCTATCCACGGGACGAAGCCGCGTCCCGCGCGCACCCGGCTACGCAGTACGACACGTCCACGCGTGACCACGAACACTCCGTCAGCAGGCGTACCGCGCTGATAAATCGCGAACCCTGCCGGCCATGATGCCCGTGCTGCGTAAGCGCCAAGCGCCTCACGTTCCGGCGCCGCCAAGCGCGCCGGTCCCCCCGTCAACGTCTCACCCACGACCACCCTCGCTTCGGGCCAACGGTCTCGCAGTTTGCAATGTCTGGGCCGCTCTTGACAGGCTCGTGTTTCTATCCTGTTTTGGGGTGCGCACCCTCGCGCATGAGGCCGCACCGACGTCGACGCATGGTCGACGTACGTTGATTGCGTAAATGCGCGCTGGGAGGATTCTCGAGACTCATGACGTTCGGCGCGCCCGAAACCGGAACACCGACTACTGCGCGCATCCCGTCGATTGTCATTCTCGGCGCGGACGCGCTGCTTGCTGCGCGTCCAGCGACGCCGATTCAGCTCGCGCACGCATGCGCGCTGGCGGGCTATCAGAATGTCGTGCCCGCGAGTTGGGGAGATGAGCTCATCGCAACGGCATCGTTGCGTGCCTTACGAGAGCATGGGCACATTCCTGCGATTCAGTGTAGCTGTCCGCACGTCGCTCGTCGGTTGCTTGCTGCTGGAACCGAATTGCGGCCATTTCTCATTTCACTCGTCGCGCCGCCAGTGGTGCTCGCGCGTTATCTCCGCGCGATGCACGCACCGCGCACCCTGCGCATCACGTATGTCGGGCGTTGTCCGGGAGCGGTCGATGAGTCGATTGATGCGCGACTCGCACCCGAGGAGCTGCTGGCGACATTCGTGGAGCAACGTATCCCGATCGATGAGCAGCCCGACGTTTTCGATTCAGTGATTCCGCCGGACCGGCGGCGATTTCGCTCGCAGCCCGGTGGCCTGCCGACAGCCGAGATGCTCTGCGCGGGTGACCTCAATGGAAATGGCGCACGTTCGCTCGTGGAGCTGTACGGCGACGAGTTGCCGGTGGAATTGGCTGAACATCTTCTCGCCGGCAAGCCAGTTCTCATTGACGTTGCGCCGAAGCTTGGCTGTGTGTGCAGCGGGGCCGCCGGGGACGTGGATCCGGCGAACGCGCGCGCGCGCGTTACGGAGCTCGAGCCTCCCCGTGCGCTCAGTCCCGTCCTCGACGAGAGAGTGCTCGCCGACGCGACGCTACTCGTCCCCGCAAACCCACTCGGCGCCATTGACGTTCTATCGCTACCGGCGATCGGCGCCGAAGCGAGACCGGTGCCTAACGATCTAGTGCCCGCAGCCACCGCGGTCGAACCCCCGATCTCGCGCGCCGCTCGACCGGAAACCGCATCGACGACAGCGTTCCCCCATGCCGTCGGCGGCCGGCGGCATTCACCGAGCAGGGGGATGCCGCGCGTGCCTGGAGGTGCACTGCCGACCGCGCGCGCCGCGGACGGCCGGCAGCTTCCGCGCAGCTACGTCGCGTGGCGGCGCTCGCCGGCCCGTCTCATGCACGACGCACCGCTCGAGAGCGAGGCTCCAATTCTAACGTCGACGGAGCAGTCGAAAGCGCCAGAGCCCAACGGCGGCGAGCCGCATATGGGCGCGGCGCCGTCACCCATGGTGTCATCGCCGTCATCGGTTGTACCACCGCCCTTGGCCGTGACGGTGGGCAGCGCGGTAGCCGAGACGGGAGTACCGTCCTGGGCGCCAACGACTCGTGTCACTCAGGACGACGTCGAGAATGGCTCGCGGTTCACTGAACGGGCCGTCACGCTGCCGGTGACGCCCCTGTCCGACGCCCGACCGCGCGAGCAGACTCCGGCGTCACAAGTCGGCGATCGCCCTGTTATGCAACTTCTCACCCTCGGCCTGCTGATCTCGATGATCGTGCTCGTCAGCGCGGCGGTCGGCGTTCTTGTTGGGCGTTGGATGACGCAGCGCTGATTGCTCGCCGCGCGTCGTCGATCGCGCGCGTTGCCGCGTCGAATCGCGTTGCCAGATCCGCAATCTCGCGCACGGCGAGTGCCTGGTCACCCTGCCGGATCGCTTCGTTCACCGACGGCAGCGCCATGTTCGCGTAGCCGTTGTCTTCGTCCGCTACGTAGATGAGGTTGCGAAACCAGGGACGGCTCCGCAGTCCCTCCGGTCGTGTGAACGCTCGCTCGACGCGAAGCAGCGCGCGATTCGTTTCTGCCAGTGCATCTTTGTTCGCGCTGCCTGCGGTGAGCGCCGCGTCACGCGATGTCGCAAACCCCTGTGCGCTTGCTTCCATCCGATCGATCGCGCTTCGCAGTGGACCAGTCGGAGATGCGTCTGTCCAGTGGTGCGTGGCAAACAAACGATCGATCGACGGCAGGTAGCGACGCATCGTGCGCGCGAATTCGACGTAGTCGTACGGCAGCACGTCCGCGTTCGCGACGCGCAGCAGCATGCCGGCGGCGATGCGCGCTGCCGCGGCGTGATAGACGAAACCGGGGTCGCCGAACTTCGACATCCACGTGTAGTCGTCGTACTGCGAGTGGTAGACACCGCCCCCGCCGCCGAATCCCCACTCCGCGATGGGAATCCCGAGGTGGTTGTAGAAGGGCGCGAAGTCCGATCCACCGCCCGGATCCCCCATCGCCGGCTCGAGCGAGTCGGGCACGGTCGTCGCGCGTCGCCACTCCCCGTACACGCTCCCATGCCCATTCGGATCGGACACGGTGCGCGCGATGTCGCGGATCGTCGGCCGCAGCGACGGCGAGCCGCCGCCGTTGAAACGCGGCCCCTGCGCGGCGACGTCCTGATTGAAGTACGCGACCGCGTTCTTCGTTAGGCGCAGCGAGTCGTCCTCGACGTATTCG
>DATEHJ010000268.1:0-6579 GCA_035279645.1 Gemmatimonadaceae bacterium | reverse complement strand
CGAGGCGTGGTATTTAGTTTTTGCTCAACAACCGCACCCGAAACGCAATTTGTCAGGGTCGGTCGGCGGTGCGGTTGGATAGTCGCCGGAGAAGCAGGCATGGCAAAAGCCGCTTGGCCCGCCGGGCACTGCGTGCAGCATTCCTTCGAGTGAGAGATAACCCAGCGAATCCACGCCGAGGTCTTTCGCGATCTCGTCCGGCGTGAGCCGCGCCGCAATGAGCTCGTCCCGACTTGGCGTATCGATGCCGTAGTAGCACGGTCCGGTGACGGGCGGGGAGCTCACGCGCATGTGCACTTCGCGCGCGCCGGCCGCGCGCACGAGCGCGACGAGCCCACGCGTCGTCGTTCCGCGCACGATGGAGTCGTCGACCATGACGACCTTCTTGCCGTTGAGGACCTCGCGCACCGGATTGTACTTCACCTTCACCTTGGCGTCGCGGTCGGCCTGCGTCGGTTGAATGAACGTGCGGCCGATATAGTGATTGCGAATCAACGCTAACTCGTACGGCAGGCCACTCTCCTCCGCGAAGCCGAGCGCGGCAGAATTCGAGGAGTCGGGAACGCTGAACACCAACTCCGCCCCTGGCGCGGGCCACTCTTTTGCCAGGCGTCGTCCCAGCGCGCGTCGCGCACGATCCACCGATCCGCCGAACACCTGGCTGTCGGGGCGCGCGAAGTACACATACTCGAAGACGCACCGCTTGAGCTCGCGCCGCGCGAGCGGGAAGCTCGAGTGCACTCCGTCGTCGTCGACGGCGATGATCTCGCCCGGCTGCACTTCGCGCTCGAACGTCGCGCCGACGATGTCGAGCGCGCAGGTCTCCGAAGCGAAGACGGGCGCGTCACCGAGGCGACCGAGCACCAGTGGACGCCAGCCGCGCGGATCGCGCGCCGCAAGGAGCGTGTTGCCAATCGTGACGATGAGTGAAAACGCGCCTTCGACCTCGCACAACGCCTCCGCCAGCCGATCGTCCGGGCGGTCCGCGTTGGAACGAGCGAGGCGATGGACAATCACCTCCGAATCCATCGTCGACGAAAAGATCGAGCCGTGGTCCTCGAGCTCCATGCGCAGCTCGGCGGCGTTGGTCAAATTGCCATTATGCGCCAGTGCGACGAAACCGTTTCGCGTGCGCGCTAGTACCGGTTGCGCGTTTTCGATCGACGAAGAACCGGCAGTGCTGTAGCGCGTGTGGCCGATGGCCATGACGCCTGGCACGCGATCGAGGCCTTCCGCCATCGCCGTCGACATCGTGCCCATCGAACGCACCGCGCGCGCGTCACCTTTCTCGTTGATCGAAACGACGCCAGCGGACTCCTGCCCGCGATGCTGAAGCGAATACAGTCCAAGCTCGGTGAGCCGAACTGCCTCGGGATGTCCGCGAACGCCAAAGATGCCGCACATGAGACTAGACGGGGCTCTCCGTGGCCGCGCTCAACACCGCCGCGGCCGATTTGGTCATGATGTTCGGGATCGCTTCGTAGTATAGCTGATCGAGCCACGGCAGGGACGCGGTGAGCCGCTTGCCACCGAACTGAATATCGAGTGGATCGTCGGCGGACGCGACTTCACCGATGACCGTGCTCGTGACGCCGCGGCGACGCGCAATCTCCTGAATTCCGCGAGGATCGGGCGTCGACAGGACAATGCGTCCTTGCGCTTCACCGAAGAGCAGCGCGCGCGCGGGCAGGTCCGAGAACGGCGCGAGATCGATTCGAGCGCCGAGTGGCCGTCCGCGATCGAGAATGCAGCATTCGGCGAGCGCGATCGCGAGTCCGCCATCGCTCGTGTCGTGCGCGCTGCGCACGACGCCAGCCTCGATAGAAGCCAGCACGGCCTCGATGAGGCTTCGCTCGGCGTCCAGATCGCACCGCGGCGGCGCACCGGCGACGACCCGGTGAACGCGCGCGAGATACTCCGAGCCGCCGAGCTCGGAGGTGGGCATGCCGAGCAATACGATCGCGTCGCCTTCGGTGGAGAAATGCGATCGCGTAATCCGATCGATGTCGTCGATGAGGCCGACCATGCCGATCACGGGGGTCGGATATACCGCGCCGCCGGGGTTCTCGTTGTACAACGAGACGTTGCCGCCGGTGACGGGAGTGCCAAGCTTCTCGCACGCCTCGGCCATGCCGGCCGTCGCCTCACGCAGCTGGTGGTAGACCTCGGGGCGTCGCGGATTGCCGAAGTTTAGATTATTCGTAATCGCCATTGGCCGGCCGCCGGTACAGGCGACGTTGCGCGCCGCCTCGGCGACGGCGATGCGCGCGCCGATGCGCGGGTCGAGATAGCAATAGCGGCCATTGCAGTCCGTCTTGAGCGCGAGCGCGCGCCGCGTGTTGCGGACGCGGACGACGGCGGCGTCACCTCCTGGGCCAACGACGGTGTTGGTGCGCACCGTGTGGTCGTATTGCCGATAGACCCACATCTTGCTCGCGATCGTCGGCGACGAGAGCAGTTGCTCGAGAGTCCAGAGCGAATCGGATTCTTCCGGGCGCTCGGGGATCGAGTCGACGTCACGCGCGCGCAGGGCGGCGATCGCCGCGTCTTCACGTGCGTCCGGTGTGTACGTCGGACAATCGGTGACGAGCTTCGTACCAGGGAACTCGGCAACCACGCGATCTCCCTCGGTCACGCGGTACACCGGCTCGGCGATGACCTCTCCGATGACGGACGCGTTGAGGTCCCACTTCTCGAGAATGCTCGCCACCTCGCGCTCGCGTCCCTTACGCGCCACGACGAGCATGCGCTCCTGCGACTCGCTGAGCAGAATCTCGTAAGGTGACATGCCCCTCTCGCGCACGGGCACTTTGGTGACGTCGATCGTGACGCCGACATCGCCGCGCGCCGCCATCTCCGCCGACGACGACGTCAGGCCTGCAGCACCCATGTCCTGAATTGCGACGATCGCGCCAGATCGAATGAGCTCGAGCGACGCCTCGAGCAGAAGCTTCTCGGTAAAAGGATCTCCTACCTGGACCTGAGGCCGCCGCGCCTCGCTTTCCTCAGACAGGTCCGCTGAGGCGAAAGATGCTCCATGAATGCCATCGCGACCGGTGCGGGCGCCGACGGCAATGATCGGATTGCCGACACCCTGCGCCACCGCGAGAATCAATTCCTCTTCGTGGAGAAGCCCAACGCACATCGCGTTCACGAGCGGATTACCCTCGTACGCCTCGTCGAACGCAACCTCGCCGGCAACCGTAGGAATGCCGACGCAATTGCCATAGTCCCCGATTCCCTTCACGACGCCCGCGAACAAATACCTAACGCGGGGGGAATCGAGCGATCCGAAGCGCAGCGAGTTGAGGAGCGCAATCGGACGCGCACCCATCGTAAACACGTCGCGGAGTATTCCGCCCACTCCGGTAGCTGCGCCCTGGTATGGCTCGACGGCGGATGGGTGGTTGTGCGACTCGATCTTGAACGCCACGGCCAGGCCATCACCAATCGCGATGACGCCGGCGTTCTCGCCCGGTCCCTGTAACACGTACGGCGCCTTCGTTGGAAGGCGCCGTAGCAGCGGACGCGAGTGCTTGTAGGAGCAGTGCTCGCTCCAGAGTGCGCTGACGATGCCTAACTCGGTGAAGGTTGGCGCTCGCCCGAGCATTCGCTCGATGCGCTGGTACTCCTCGATTGTCAGCCCATGCTCGGCGACGAGTGCCGGTGTGACCGTCGGGTCACCGGGGCGAGGAAGTGGGGTCACCTGTCTTGGGATGATGAAAAATTTCGAGAATGTCGCTCATGATCCGACTCACCGGGCCTCGCGTCTCGTGAATGTGTCGGATGAGACCGATCTCGCCCTGGTCGAGCCAGATGCCGTGGCACTTCGGACACGCGTCGATCTTTACGTCCTCGAAATCTCGCTCTTCCAAGTCTGCTCCGCACCTCGGGCATTTCATGAAATGCTCGCGGCGCTCGATCTCTTGCCGCTGCTCGTCGAGCATGGCGCGCATTTCCTTCACCAAGCGCGCATTCTGGCGTGCAAAGTACTCTTCTTCGTTACGGGTTGGATGTTCTTCGGTGTGGCGATGCATACTCCTCCTGCGCGTTCAAAGCCGACTGTCAGTCCTCCAATTGGGGTCGCGCCGAGTCCGGCTTTGCCAGCGAATGGTGTATCGGCTTAACCGGAATGCGCAATGTCATCCCATTGATACTATCGCGCCGCGCCGTATCGGCGTTGACGGGAACCTGCGTGATGGCCGTCTTCGTCGGACTGTGCTTGTTGGCGTGCTTTTCAGCGGGCGCGGGCTTCGCCGCGGTATCAGCGGCAGCGGCCGGCTCGGGCTTCACCGTGGTGTCCTTCACGGCGGGCGTCGGCGCCGAGTCGGCTTTTGGAACCTCGGCTTTCACAGCGCCGGCCTGCACAACCTCTCCTGAAGGTACTTCGCGCGGAGTGGGACGGGTGCGCGCCGCGACCTCGGCCGAAATCGCATGCGGCGAGCTGCTCTTGCCGGTGTAAGCTCGGTCCGCGGAGCGGAACATTGCATCGACGACAGAGTCGCTCCTGAGAATAACGACGTCGTCCATACCACACTTTCTGATGCAGTCGTTGTGATAGAACAGGTACTTGTAGTCTCCGGCGGCGCGAGACGCGTCCGGCGCGCCGAGTCGCTCTACGACCTTCGTCTCCGACATCCCCGGGTCAATGGACTTCGGCGCTTGCGCCAAGCTCGGCGCGGCCACGGCGCTGAGCAGAACGAAGACGAGACCGGCACGCAGCATGGAGCCTCCTGAATTACGCGGCAACGCGCGAGAGAATGGACTCGAAAACGCCCATCCCGTCGCTGGAGCCGAGGAGACCGTCTACCGCGCGCTCGGGGTGGGGCATCATTCCGAGGACGTTGCCGGCTGCGCTGACGATGCCCGCTATCGCGTTCATCGATCCGTTTGGACTCCACCACTCGTCCGCGTCGCCGGGTCCGCCCACATAACGAAAGACGACTCGACCCTCCCCTTCGATTCGGACTAGGGTTTCGTCGTCCGCCGTGTAGCGGCCGTCACCATGGGCGATGGGAATCGTGATCAGCTGACCCCGATCGTACCGATTCGTGAACAGGGTGTCAGCATTCTCGACACGCATGCGCACAGCCTCGCAAACGAACTTGAGGCTGGCATTGCGCAAAAGCGCGCCGGGAAGGAGCCCGGCTTCGCAGGCGATCTGAAAGCCGTTGCAAATCGCTAAAACGGGCGCTCCGCGCTCGGCGTGCGCAACGACTTCCCGCATGATTGGACTGAATCGCGCGATGGCGCCGGCGCGAAGGTAATCGCCGTAGCTGAATCCTCCGGGCAGAATGACGACATCGCTCCCACGCAGATCGTGGTCTTTGTGCCAGAGGTACACGGCCTCCTCCCCGAGCGCGTCGACGACGGCATGGTAGGCGTCGTAGTCACAGTTGGAGCCGGGGAAAGTGACGATGCCGAATTTCATAGTGTGCTCACACTCGCGATCTCGAAGTCTTCGATGACGGGGTTGGCGAGCAGCTTGTTGCACATGTCGCGCGTCGTGCGTTCGGCAGCGACGCTGTCGCTCGCGTCCATGTCGACGACAAGGTGACGGCCGACGTGGACGTCTTGAACCGACGCGAAGCCGAGCGTGTGTAGGGCGTCCGTGACGGCTTTTCCTTGTGGATCGAGAAGGCCGCGGCGTGGCACGATGTGCACAGCGACGCGAAAGCGACTCATTCGATGTCCTTGGGAGGGGTAGAGGGGCTAGAGCTGGAGGGGCTAGGAGGAACTGGAGGAAATGGTTTTGGCGAGCTGGGGCGCTCGCCACGCTGCTCGCCTCGTCTACCGTCACCGCGCCGACGCCGACGTCGCCGGCCACGACGAGCGGGACTGCTGCCATCCGTCTCGTCGACAGAAGCTGATTGCACACCGACTGCCGGCGTCCGTCGAGGTCCCGGGGGCGGTATTGCGGCAGCGAGCTCCTCCTCCGGCTCGAGCTGAAAGTAGATCTCCTCCGGTTCCGAACGACTGCCGATGAGACCAAGCACGAGCCACTTGAGCGCTCCGTACAACACGTACGCGAGAAGCGCGGGGAAGAAGAACTGTCGGGGAAGAAAGATGAGACCAACGATCGCGGCGACGAGGACGAGACTCGCCGCGAGTTGACGCAATGTTCGCCAGCCGATGACGGGTACTGCGGGGTAAGGAACGTTGCTCACCATGAGCACCGCCAGCAGTCCCATGAGGCCTGGCAGGATCGTGTGCCAGGGCAACTCGGACAGCGTTTTGTTGTCCGTGAACAGAATGATGGTCTGGTTGTAGAGCGTCGTTTGGCTGAACCAGTAGTACGTCGCGAGCGTGAGGCCGGCGGCCGGACTCGGGAGGCCGTGGAAGTACGTCTTCGCGCGGCCCGCCTGCTCGACGTTGAAGCGCGCGAGACGAAGAACGGCGCATGCGGTGAACAGAAAAACGAAGAGCCATTCCCAGTTTTCGGTGTTGAGGACGGCGAAGTACATGATCATCGCCGGCGCGAAACCAAAGGAGATGGCGTCGACGAGGGAGTCGAGCTCCTCGCCCATGCGGCTGCCGGAGCCCGTGGCGCGCGCGACGCGTCCGTCGAGGGCATCGGCG
>DATEHJ010000267.1:0-4506 GCA_035279645.1 Gemmatimonadaceae bacterium | reverse complement strand
CCTCCGCGCAGCGCGGCGACCGGACCCCACGACTGGCCCGAGGCCTGGCGGAGTGAGATGAGCACGTTTCTGCAGTATACTGCGTTGACGGGACTGTTTGTTCTGAAACAACGACTGCGTAACTGACACGACGGCGTAACGTGAAGCAAAGGCGCAGCTGATGCGAAAGCGCAACTGATGCAAAAGCGCAGCTAATGCAACCGCGTCGCAGTCACCTCAGTTGCGGCGTCGTCTCAGTTGTCCCGTCGCTCTATCTACTCGGACGTCCCGGCGGTTTCTCACTCTTGAAGACGTCCCGGTTGATTTGCACGAACTGTTTCTGGTTGCCGGGAACATCCTCTTCCGGGAAGATCGCCGTCACCGGGCACTCAGGCTCACACGCGCCGCAATCGATGCACTCGTCAGGGTGGATGAAGAGCTGCTGGTCGCCTTCGTAGATGCAGTCGACGGGGCACACGTCGACACAGGCTTTGTCCTTGACGCCGATGCAGGCTTCAGTGATCACGTAGGGCATGCTCTCCTCGAACCATCCTCGGGTGCGCTGTACGCTGGCTAAGATAAAAGGTGCCGGGTGATAGGTGCTAGGTGATACGTGATAGGTGATAGTCAGCTATGTGTTTCTGGCACCCAGCAGCTGGCACCTCTCACGTACACCTATCACTTCTTTTTCAGTTCCGGATTCTCGCGATACAGCGTCGCGGTACGGCCGATCACCTGCACGACGTCCGCTCCCATCGCACGGGAGAGCTCATTCGCGGCGTCCTTCACGTTCGTGTCATCGTTCCGTGAGAACTGAATCTTGACGAGCTCCCGCGTCCGGAGGGCGTCACCAAGAGACTGGCACACGGCATCGGTGACGCCCTGGTGCCCAACGTGAACGGTGACGGGGAGATGATGCGCTTCCGCGCGCAGCACGGCGCGGGCCTTGGACGACAACATGTCGTGAAACTTAAGGGCGGTCGACTTCCGCGCGCAGAATCGGGAATGGATTGAGTGGCTCTCCAATCCAATACTTCCCGTCGCGCGGCATCTGCATGATCTGGAAGTGCAGGTGCGGAACGTCTTTTGGCGCGTTTCCGGTGGTTCCCACGAATCCAAGCGTGTCACCCTTGTTGAGTGCCATACCCGGTGACAGCGGCTCGTGATAGTGATCGAGGTGCGCGTAGTAGTACACGATGCGCGAATCGGCGTCGGTCGCGTACACGGTGTTGCCGCCCGCGCTATTCCAGCTCACCCGGAGCACGCGGCCGTCGTCCGCGGCGAGAACGGGAGTGCCGCGCGGAGCGAGGATGTCAATCGCGTGATGACGCCGCGATCCGTCGCGCGCCTCCTCGAACGAGTCCGTGAGCTGATCGGCGCGAATGCCGGCTACGGGCAGCAAAAGATGGCGAGCCCTCACGTAGTCCACGTCGGCGCTGGCTGACCGATCGAGCGTGGCGATTGTCGCCAACGGCACGGGCGACGACGGAGCGGACGGCGAGGCGGGTGATCCAGTATTCGCGGATCGCGGCGGTGCGGCCGTCGCAACCGGCGTCGGGCTGATCGGAAGGCGTGGGCGGGCACAGCCCGCAAACAACGCGAGTGCCGCCGCGGCGCGGTATGACTCACGCCCAATTCGCAGGAGAAGCGAGGACCGACCAGTCATCCTGCGATTGACGATCGGGGCCGCGTGAGGTCGCAACAACGCCTACTGCAACAGGCGCTTGTCGAGGCCGACGCGAGCGACGACGCCCGCGAAGCGCGGTGAGTGGCGAATCGGATCGAAGAACGGCTCGGCGAGCACTTCCGTGCTGAAGGACATGTCGTGCTGCGCCGCGGCGCGCTCGAGCATCGTGAGCGCGGTCGCCGTGTCGCCGATGCCGAGATATACGCGCGCCGCGGCTCCCGTAGCGCTCCCCTGCTTCGCAATGGACGCCGCGAGCCCTCGCGCTATCTCGCTTGCCTGTGCCTTGCGTCCCGCCTTTCCATACGCGTAGCCGAGAACGCCGAGCGTGAACGCGTTCGCGCTGTCGAGCTGCCGCGCGGACTCGAGTTGACGAATCGCTTCGGGGACGCGATTCGCGTAGAGATTGACCGTTCCTGACATCATCCGCGTTACAAGCAAAGTCGAGTCCAGATCGAGCGCGTGTCGCATGGCAGCCTGGGCCTGCACGTCACGTTTCGCGATGCCGAGCGCGAGCGCATATGAGCCGAACGCAACCGGCGACAGCGGATCGAGCTCCGTGGCGCGGCGAAGCTGCGCGACTGCTTCGTCGACGCGCCCGTTCAGGAGCAGCATCTCACCGTACCATTGATGAGCAGTTGCGTAATTCGGATCGAGGGAGAGCGCGCGTTGATAGTCACGCTCTGCTTCCGCCCATCGCCAGCCCGTGCCGAACAGGTTCGCGCGAGATGCGTACGCCTCTGGAACGGCGCTGTCCAACGCTATTGCACGGTCGATGCTGCGAAGACCTAAAGGCAACACTGAATCCACTCGCACGTTCGCGTACAGCGGCAGCACCGCATAGACATCAGCGATGCCCGTGTACGCCTTCGCGAATGTCGGATCGCGCGTCGACGCCTGCTCGAAATACGCGAGCGCACTGCGGAGCGCGTCCTCGCCACGCTTCTGGAAGAAGAACCGGCCGCGGAGATAGAGGTCATACGCTTGGAGATCCTCGGTGCCGCGCGCCGCCGACGAGCCGGCGAGGGCGACGTCGGCGCCAAGCTCCGGTGAGACCGCGGCGACAATTGCGTTCGAGATCTCGTCCTGAACTCTGAAGAGATCGGTCGCTTGACGCTCGAACATATCCGACCAGAGCGTCGCACCATCGGCGATGTTGATCAGGCGCGCGGTGACGCGCAGACGACCGCTCTCGCGCTGCACCGTGCCTTCGAGCAGCATCGTGACATTGAGCGCTTTTCCGATCTCTTCCGGAGTGTTGGACTTGTCGCGAGCAGAGGTCGCGGCAGTGCGGGCGGCGACACGCAAGCCGCGCAGCTTCGAGAGCGCGGTCGTGACCTGTGCGGTCATCCCCTCGGCGAAGTACACGTCGCTCGTGTCCCCTCCGATGTTCACGAGGGGAAGTACGGCGATGGACTTCGCCGCGACTGGCGCGACGCGCGTCGCGCTCGCGCCGGCTACGCCTGCCTCACGAGTCCGGAAGTAGGTGCCGGCCGCCAGTCCGGCGGCGAGCAGTACGCCGACGACACCGACGAACGACGCGCGGCGCTTCCAGGTGCGAGAGGCAGCGACCGGCATTTTGAGCGAGGTGAACTCGCCACTCATCACTGAAGGATCGTCGAGCAGTCGCGCCACTTCTTGCGCCGTACGAGGACGCTTGGCCGGATCTTTCTCCATCATGCGCATGAGGAGATCGGCGAGCGCCGGTGGGACGTCATAACGCCGATTCGAGATCGGCTTCGGTGTCTCCGTCAATTGAGCGGCGAGCAGCGCCTGGGGCGTCCGGCCATAAAATGGCGGCGCGCCGACGAGCATCTCGTATCCGACGACACCGAGCGCGTAAAGGTCGGCGCGATGATCGGTGTTGGGATCGGCCGCTGCCTGCTCCGGTGCCATGTACATCGGCGTGCCGAGCGACGTGCCGACGGTCGTGATCGTCCCGCTGCTCCAGCCGCCACTGGTCGTCCGGCCACCTAAGGTGACGCGCTCACGAGAGGCAGAGATGGCCTTCGCCACCCCAAAGTCCGTGACGACAGCGGCGCCGCCAGAAAGGAGAATGTTGTCGGGCTTGATGTCGCGATGGATGACGCCGCGTCCGTGCGCATACGACAGTGCGCGCGCGACGTCCTTGAGAATGCTGACCGTTTCGCGGACGGAGAGCGGACCGCGAGCCATTCGGCCGCGCACAGACTCGCCGTCCACATACGGCATGATGAAGTATGGGAGATGATCCACCTGACCCGAGCTGAGCACCGGCACGATGTGCGGATGCTGCAGCGCGGCGGATAGCATGATCTCGCGCTTGAACCGGTCGACGGAGACGCTGGCCGCGAGCTCCTGCGGCAGCACCTTGATCACGACCTGGCGGCCGAGCGTGTTATCGGTGGCGACGAAGACAATCGACATGCCGCCGCCACCGAGCTCACGCTCGATGGTGTAGGTCGTGCCGAGTGAGCGCTGCAGGTCTTCGCGAATATCAGCCACGGAAGCGATGCTCTATGAACAACGTCTGGTAAGGATACAGAGTGTACTACTTTACAGACAGCGTTCGCGGGGTAAGGGTTTCGTCACCAGGCAAGGTGACCTTACATTTCCGCGAAGGCGCAACTGCCGCAGCGTGCCGCTGCGGCATCACTGCCAACGAGACTACGGATGCAACACGTCGATCGTTACGTACCGGCGAACACGAATGGTGGTTGGGGCTTCGCCACGTTCATCGTGCTGCTCGCGGTCGCTTGCATCGCGACGGCGACGTACGTGCACAAGAAGACGTACAAGCATCCGACGGATGTGACCTGGCACGGCAGGGGCGAGCCGGACCATGGGCGTTGAGCGCACAACGC
>DATEHJ010000266.1:0-16111 GCA_035279645.1 Gemmatimonadaceae bacterium | reverse complement strand
TGCTCCCGCCCGCCAGCCCGTTCCTCTAACGGCATGTCCCGCCGACGCTGCACGATGTGCGATCGGCCGTCGAGATCGACGCGCCGCCGGAGGTCGTGTGGCCGCGAGTCATTGCCTTTCCCACCCTTCCCGAACCATCGGCGCTCGTTAGGCACATGGGGATCGCTTACCCGCAGCACGCACGAATCGATGGCGCCGGCGTTGGTGCCGTGCGTTACTGCGAGTTCTCGACCGGCGACTTCGTCGAGCCAATCACCGTCTGGGAGCCGGGCCGACGCCTCTCGTTCGACGTAACTCAGGAGCCGCCGCCGATGCGCGAATGGAGTCCGTACGCAAACGTCGTCCCGCCCCATCTCGACGGCTTCTTCCGGGCGCGCCGCGGCGAATTCCGGCTCGTCCGCCTAACGGGCAACCGCACGCGCCTCGAAGGAAGTACCTGGTACGAGCTCCGCATCTACCCCGATGCGTACTGGTCGCTCTTCGCCGACGCGATCGTGGGGCGGATCCATCGGAGAGTTTTGGAGCATGTGAAGGATGGGCTATCGGCTGGCGGCTAAAGTTGCCCCACCTGCGCCCCCCATCCTTCGGCCTGTTCCCGATAGCTCGCGTCCTCGTACCGCGATGGCAGAAACCATTTCGCGTATTCCGGCAGCTTGCCGCCCGTGAGGTGGGCGGCAAGGAGGTCGGCGCCGGCGTGCGCGGCCATGATCCCGAAGCCGCCGAGTGCGCCTAACACATACGCGCCCTGGACGTCGAGCGGACCGACGAGCGGGCGGTTCTCGCGCGTCTTGCAGTAGTACCCGCCGTCGACGACGCCCCTCGCGGCCATACCGAAGTACGCCGACATCCGCGGCAGCATGCGTGCGGCGCCGCGAATGGCGACCTCGCCGTAGTGCGCATCGAAGCGGGGTGGCCACACGTACCGCCGCGGCTCGACGTCATACGTCCAGATGAGATACAGCTCGTCGCCATAAGGCCCGTCTACCGGTCGCACATGCACGCCCCCCGGATACGGAGACAACAGACGGAGCGCGTTCTCGTCATTCATCATCTGCACGCGCTCGGCGTCCGTCCAGGGAATCACTATCGGATCGTTCCAAATGAGAAACGGGAACGCGCGCGACACGACGCCGCGCGGATCGCGCAAGGTGAGTTTGGCGTGCAGCTCGTGGAACAAGGGCAGGTCGAGGTCGAGCAGCTCCGCGAGCTCTGGCAATCCGGGGCCAGCCGCGATCGCGACACGCTCGGTCTCGATCGTCCCCCCTGAGGCGAGCCGAACCCCGCGCAGCCGCCCACCGCGAACATCGAAGCCCGTGACGCGATCGCGCACGAACGTCGCGCCGGCGCCCAGGGCCCGCTTGAGCATCCATGCGCCTAACGCGATGGCGCTGAGCCACCCTGCCCGTCGAACGTGGAGGGCGGCCTTGACGTCCGTGGCGAGCCCCGGAAATGCGCGGAGCGCCGCCTCGCCGAGCAACAAGTCGGCGCCCTCCGGCTGGTCGCGATAGCCCTCCGCCGGGGCGGCTCGATACTCAGCGGCCCGCCCGGAGTGCTCGCGCAGCTGGCCCATGCCGAACGCGGAGACCGCGCGCGCCGTCGCGCGCAGTCGATCGACGCCCTCGCCGTCCGCGGTGATGAAGACGTAGCCGCGCCGATTGAGGCGATACGCGTTGTCACTCTCGGCGGCGATCTCCTCGAGAATGTCGATGCTGCGCGTCATGTAGCGCAGCATCGTCGAGTCCGGGCCGGGCCACCAGTTGCGGTACGCTTGCGTCCCCTTGTCGCTCGTGAGCGTGAGCGATTCGCGTTCGTCAACGAGCACGACTCGACGCAGGCCATGCCGCGCGGTGAGGTGGTAGGCAGCGGCCACGCCGGCGATGCCGGCGCCGACGACGACAATTTCAGCGGTCTCAGGCATTGGCGCGCTTCGATGGTTTCTTTCGCGTCGCCTCGAAGATCGCGATCCATTGATCGACGGGGATGCTCGCGATCAGCTCGCCGATGATGTCGAGCGGCAGGTCGTCGGCGCTCTGAAAACGAATGCACGACTTTCCCATGTCGAGTTTCTTCCCGGCTTGCGCGAATCCGTCGCGGAGACGTTGCAAGTGCGTCTTGCTGCCGTAGGCGGACATCAAGTAGAGCGAGTTGTAATTCTTCTGCGCGGCGAGCGCGACGTACCAGAGTGCCTGCTTGTTCGGCGTCTTGAATCGCGCCAGTGGCACGCCGTAGATCAGCATGCCGCTGCCGAGTGATTCCTCGTAGCCGTTAGGCAGATTCGCGCGAATGATGTCGCGTACCGCCGCGACGGCGGCACGCCGATCAGCCGGAAGCTTAGCGAGGTAGGATTCGGGAGTAGCCATTGCGGTGATCGCTTTGTGATTGGTGTTTGTCATGTCTGACTTACGCGATTATTGCCATCACCAGCCATCCGTCAGGCCACGCTACGTCGGGCGCGGCGACGGCGATGCCATACCTCCCAGAGAAAGCCGAGCGTCCATCCGATGGCAAAGCCAAGGAGGGCACCGACGCAGGCGGCCTTCACGACGACCCACATGAAAGCGAAGAGCCCGCGCGCCGGATCGAGCCGCCTAACGCCGCGCACGATGAGAAGCCACTGCTGCGCGCCCCGCGCGAGCGCGGCAAAGATCCCGGCGGCGATGGTCATGCCAGCGGTAAAATCGTCGCGACGGCCGCGGTAGTACGACTCCGGGCGCCGCGGGCGCGGCCTCGAGAAACGCATCGAAAGAGGATCAGTCAGAGAATTGCACGGACCACAAAATGCACAGGTCGCCGGCGAATGTTACGGCGGAGAACATCATGTCGACAAATGAGCGGCCCGAGGGCGACTACTCGCTCACGGAACCGGAGAGTGGGCCGGCGGGGAAGGGCGACCGGCCTCACCAGAAGCGTGACGTGGAAACACTGGGCGAGAGCGCCGGTGGGTTCCTCGGTGCATCGGGCGGAATGGCGATCGGCGCAATAGGTGGGCCCGTGGGTCTCGTCGTCGGTGGGATCGCTGGCGCTGTCGGCGGCTGGTGGGCCGGCCGCAACATCGCGGATGCGATCAGCGTAAACGATGACGACGCGTTCCGCCGCCACTTCAACCAGGTGGGGAATCAGGTCGCCGATCTTCGGTACGAGGATGTGCGGCCGGCTTACCTGGCAGGACATCTCGCTGGCCGCAACCCGGATTATGCCGGGCGGTCGTTCGAGCAAGTCGAGTCGGATCTGCGCTGCGGTTGGGGCACGGAGATCGTGCGGCACTGCGGCGAGTGGCCGTCGGTGCGTCGCTATGCCCGTGCGGCGTTCGACCGCGCCCGCGGCGTTCCGCCGTCAGAGATCGACGCCGACTAGCCGCGCGCTGGCCTCCCAAAGCCGCCGCCGGGCCGCCGCATCGCGCGCCGCGGGCGGAGCCGGTTCGTACTGCCCGGATAACGTATAACAGGTAGAGTCGCCGACGGGCGGTGCTGGCGCCGTCGCCGCAGCGACGACGGCCGTCGCCGCATCGTTAGGCGTCAGAAAGATCGCGCGCCAGAGGGGGCGAAGCCAACGCGCGCGCCACCACCACCGCTCGCGCATCAGATCGGTCGCAACGAGTCCTGGGTACACGCACACGGCGGAAACGCCGGTTCCTGCCAATCGCTCGCCGAGCGATGCGGTGAACATGATGTTGGCCAACTTCGACTGAAGGTACGCCCTCGTGCTGATATACCGACGGCCTGACTGAAGATCCTCGAAATGGATGCGGCCCCAGCGCGCGAGCGACGACGACACCGTCACGACGCGCGAGGGCGCACCTGCCGCAAGATTCGGAGTGAGCAACCGCGCGAGCAGAAAGGGCGCGAGGTGATTCACGGCGAGCGTATTCTCGATGCCGTCGGCGCTCACAGTGCGCCGGAGATGCTGCACGCCGGCGTTGTTCACCAGCAGCTGAATGCGCGGCCAGCGTCTGCTGATCTCGGCGGCAGCACCGCGAATCGAAGCGAGTGACGAGAGGTCGCAGGCGATTGTGCTGCGCGCGGCATCGCGACCGACTGTGACGACCGTCGCTCCACGCCGCGTCAGCTCCTCGGCAGTCGCGCGCCCGATGCCACGGCTCGCGCCCGTGACGACGCACACATAGGTTGACGAGCCAATGTCAGGCATCGCGGAGAATCTAAGTGTCGAGTCTCGTTCGGCTTCTCGCTCTGGCCCTTCTCGTCGGCACGGCGTTGCTCGGCGTTGGCGCGGCGTTCCATCCGATGCTGTCTGGTGACGCGGTCGCCCAGCTGCGCACGATCTCGGCGACGCCCTATTGGCGTGGGCTACACCTGGCGATGCTGGCGGGATCGGGACTGGTGATTGCCGGCGTATGGGTTCGATTGATCACCGACCGCGCGACGCCGGCGCCGCTTGTCGCTGCTCTCGCCCTGGTCGCGATCGGCGTCGCGTTCAACGCGCTCAACATCGCGTTCATGGCAGGCTCGGGGACGCACATGGCCGCGCTCTTTGCCAGCGGACAAACCGAAATGCAGAGCGTGTTCGAGGCAACGCACCCGATCGGCCTGATGGCGGCGCGATTTGGGAACTTCGTCGTCGCGCTCGGCGCACTGGCGCTCGGCATCATCGAGTCGCGGGATGCAACGCGTCCGCGGTGGCTGCCGTGGCTCGCCTGGCTCGCCGCGACGGGCGGATTCATCGGCGTTTTCTTCTTTGACGAGTCGAGCCGTCTCGCCCTGGCGGCGGTGGCGCTGCTCTCGGGTTGGGAAGTCGCGACGGCGGTCCGCGCGCTGTGGCCGGCGCGTCAGACGATTTGACTCGTTAGGTGCCGCCGCTCAGGCGCCGAGGCGTGCTTTGACGGTCTTCGCGAAGTAGACGCCGACCGCCGTGCCGACCATGCTAAGGACGAACGCGGTCGTGGTGCCGACCAGCGCACCGGCATACCAGCCGATCGTTCCCCCGATGAAAGCGCCAAGTGTACCGAGCATCATGTCTCAGACGCTCGGCGGCCCGCCGCGTTTCGCCTCGGGCTAGTCGTCCGCGCGGCAGACGTCGTTACAAACGACCAGGTCCGCGCAGCGCTCCTGGAAGTATTCCGCCGGATGGTCGCCGCGGCCGAGGAGCTCGTGGAGCATCTCGTGCCTAACGATCATGCCGTTCGCGACCTTGTCGCCGGCGAGGAGGATCCAGTGCACGCCGTTCCACCAGTAGCCGTCATACTGGCCGTCCTCGTACACGAAGGTCGTGCGATTGGGAATGACGAACCACGTCACGCGCGACATGTCGCCCTCGAGGCCAGCGCACTGCTCCGTCTCGTTCCACCAGTCCGCGTACGTTGCGAGGGGCACGAGGACTTCGGCGCCGGCGGGCAGCTCCGGCGCGGCCGGCGCAAGCGGCAGATCGCGACAGCCACCGGCTATCGCGAGCGTGGCCCCAAGCGCCACGGAAGAGCGTGTTATCAATGTGCGCAATGCCATAACGAACTGAACGAGACGAGCGCCACGATAACGCGAGTCGGCTCGCTCGGCCAGCATCGTATCAATGCCCCCCTTGTCAGTTTGCGACACTCGTCATATCCTTGCCCTAGCGGCCGTCCCTCGCGGACACGGCCGGACAATCGAAATCGTGGTGATTTGCCGCCTATTGCCGCCACGTAAAACAAAGTGCTAAAACGCGAGAGCCCGGGCGGCATTTCCAGTCGCCTGGGCTTCGTCGTTGATCCGACAGCTGTCGTTCGCCCGCTCGCGGACGCAGCGGCCATGTCGACGTCATCGATTCGCCAGGTGGCAGTTTCGCCAGCGAGGCCGATGCAGGCGCGCGACGTCGGGTCCGGTGTCCGGAAACTGTAACAGTCCTCCGAACCCGATCACCCCAGGCGAGTGAACCGGGTTTGTTTCGTGTCTCGTAATCACGAAAAACGAGGACCACATGAGCACCACCGCCCAGCCGGAGAAGCCGCTCGCGATCTATCACGAGCACCCTGATTGGTTCAAGCCGCTATTCGCCGAGCTCGAACGACGCGGTGTTCCCTACCAACGACTCGACGCGGCGTCACACTCGTACGATCCATCGGAGAGCGCCGACGACATTCCGTATTCACTGGTGTTCAATCGCGCGAGCCCGTCGGCGTACTTGCGCGGACATGCGCAGAGCACCTTCTACACCCTGCACTGGCTGCGGCACCTCGAACGCCTCGGCATTCCGACGGTGAACGGCAGCATCGTCTACTCGTTGGAGTTGTCGAAAGCGTCGCAGCTCGACTTGCTGCACTCTCTCGACCTGCCGTATCCGCGCGCTCGCGCGATCAATAGTCCGGAGGGGGCGGTGAGCGCCGTGCGGGAGGCGAAGCTGCGCTACCCGGTGCTGGTGAAGGCGAACATCGGCGGCTCGGGCGCCGGAATCACGCGCTACGACAGCGAAGACGAGCTCGCGAACGCGGTCGAGCTCGAACAGGTATCGTTAGGCATCGACGGGACCGCGCTCGTCCAGGAGGCGGCACCGCTGCGCGACGGCCACATCACGCGGGTCGAGACGCTCGACGGCGAGTACCTCTACGCAATCAACGTATACCCGGCCCAGGGCTCGTTCGACCTGTGCCCGGCGGACGCGTGCCAGCGGACGGACGGCGTGGAACTCGTACGCGGCGCCTGCGCGGTGGACGCACCGAAGACGGGGCTGCGTGTCGAGGGCACGACACCTCCGCGGGCGATCATCGAGCAGGTCGAGCACATCTCGCGCGTCGCACATCTCGACGTGGGCGGCATCGAGTTTCTCGTCGACGACCGCGACGGCAAGCACTACTTCTACGACATCAATGCTCTCTCGAACTTCGTCGCCGACGCCCCGAACGTGATCGGCTTCGACCCATTCGTAAGGTTGGTGGACTATCTGGAGCAGAAAGCCGCGGGTGGAGGGCGCAGACTGAACGAGCAACCCGCTACCCGCAGCGCTCTCCCCTCTGCCCAGTATGCGGAGGTGGGACCGTGAGGTACGGTTACTGGCTCCCCGTCTTCGGCGGCTGGCTGCGCAACGTCGAGGACGAGGGCATGCACGCCTCGTGGGAATACGTGAAGCGCCTCGCGCAGCGCAGCGAGGAGATCGGCTACGACATCACGCTCATCGCCGAGCTGCTGCTCAACGACATCAAGGGTATCGAGGCGCCCTCGCTCGACGCCTGGTCGACGGCGGCGGCGCTCGCCGCGGTCACGGAGCGACTCGAGCTGATGGTTGCCGTGCGTCCGTCGTTTCACCCACCGGCCATTCTCGCCAAGCAGGCAGCGAACATCGATCGTATATCGAACGGCCGCCTCGCGCTTAACGTCGTTTCGGCTTGGTGGAAGGACGAGGCGCGCCGCTATGGCGCCGCGTTCGACGAGCACGACGATCGTTACGCGCGAACGAGTGAGTGGCTCGACGTCGTCGACGGAGCCTGGAACAAGCCTTCGCTCGACTACTCCGGCAAATACTATCGGGCCGAGGAGCTGGTGCTCGAGCCGAAGCCCGTCCCGACGGCATCGCGACACGACCGACCTCGGCCGACGATCTATGCCGGTGGCGAATCCGAGGCGGCGAAAACGCTGATCGCCCGGAAGTGTGATGCATACGTGATGCACGGCGATCCACCGGAGCGGATCGCGCCAAAGATCGCCGACCTCCGCCGCCGTCGCGAGGAGGCGAGCGAAGCGTTTCGTCGCGAGACCGGAGAAGAGCTCCCGCCGCTGTCCTTCGGCGTGGCCGGCTACACGATCGTGCGAGAGACGCCGGAAGAGGCAACGCGCGAGGTCAGCCGGATCACGAACGTGATGCCAGGCTCACCCGGCTACCGCAATTACCAGGACTGGATAGCGAATACGAAACTGGAGCAGCGCGTGAGCCTCGAGGACTACTCGGTCTCGAATCGCGGCCTTCGTGCCGGTCTCGTCGGGACGGCCGAGCAGGTCGCGGAACAGGTAGCGCGCTTTACCGAGGCCGGCGTCGACCTGCTGCTTCTGCAGTGCAGCCCACAACTCGAGGAGATGGAGCGGTTCGCAGCCGAGGTAATCACGCACGCGGTGGCCGCCTAGTTATACGTCCCAATATAAGGGTCGCCATTCCTTGGACGCCTAACGGCTATAAGCAATAACTAAACGCGTGACTGGCAATTTGCGGCGCCGAGTGCATAACGCGGCGCCGCTGTGTCGTGTGCCATCGGCGATGGTTTGTATAACCATCAGTGACGCCTGGAGATAGCTCGATGGGCACGGTCGGAACTGATGTTGCTTTACAAAGCCGCGGAGTTAGTCGCGGCGGTACGGACGTGCGAGCCGCGAGAGTAGTTCCCACCTTCCTTTTTCAGGATTTCTCGCCATGTCCAACATGATTCGCGCTCGCAAGGGCTTCACGCTCATCGAGCTCCTCATCGTGGTCGTGATCATCGGCATCTTGGCCGCGATCGCGATTCCGAAATTCGCCAACACGAAGAACAAAGCGTACATGACGGCGATGAAGTCGGACCTTCGCAACCTGGTGACCGCTGAGGAAGCGTTCTTCTCGGATTCGACTTACTACACGACCGGCACGAACCTCGTCGCGCGCAACAGCTTCAAGAACTCGTCCGGCGTCGGCGTGCCGGCGGTGACGACGGGCGCGGGCTTCTGGCGCGCGACCGTGACGCACAGCCAGCTGGCTGGTGCGACGTGCGGTATCGGCGTCAACACGACCAACCCGATCATCACGACGGCGGGCGACGGCGAACCGAGCTGCTACGTCCCGTAATGCGGAGCGCGTGAACGCGTGACGCGTTGCGCGCAGAACGAAAAACAGCCCCGCGGACTCTCTCCCGCGGGGCTGTTTTTTTGCTTACGCACAATATGCCACGCTCAACGCATTACGCCTTTTTCAGCGCGTCGAGTTTTTGTTGCGCCGCGGTCATGTGCGCCTGAAATGCGGGGGCGACCCGAGTCTCGAGATCCTTGACCTCCTGGTTCTTTGTCGCCGGAAGGAGCGTCGTCGTCACGGCGTCGATCACTGCCTTGTGGTAATCCACCTCGTGCTGGAGGAACGCGCGATCGAACGCCGCGCCCTTGGCCGCGCGCAACGTCTTCATCGCCGCCTCGTGATCCTTCGCCATCGCGAAGTCCTTCGGGGGCGTCGGGGTCACGCCGAGCTTCTTCGCCAGATCGCGACCCTGCTGCCGAACCATCGTGTGGTCGTGAACGAGCATCGCGCCGAACTCGCGGACTTCCTTCGTCGTGCCCTTCTTTTCGGCGAGTGCGCCGGTCTCGATGTCCCAGGTGTTCGCCGCATCGAAGATCGCGACGATCGTTGCATCATCGAGAGCGGGCGCGGGGACGGGGGCGGCACGCAGTGCACGAACGTGGGAGGTAGCCGCGGTGCCAGCGACGACGAGTCCGGCGACGAGCGCCGCGCGAACGAGAGGACGAACGGTTGACATTGGATCGAGTGGGCTAGGGGTAAATGGACTGCCAACGACCTTTTGGTCGCCTGCCATACTAGTCCCCGTGATCGCAATATGTCAAGAAAAACCTTGTTTAATTATCTATTCCCCCTTGTCGATCCCGGCGCCAAGGTGGCAACTTGAGGCCCATGCTTCCTCAGCCTAAGCCCGAGGGTCGGACGCGCAGCCAGATCCTCGCCCTCCTCCGACGCGGTCAGATGACGGTGGACGAGCTGGCCCAAGCCGTCGGTATCACCGACAACGCGGTGCGCCTGCACCTCGCCGCGCTCGAGCGCGATGGCCTCGTGCATGGAGTCGGCGTTCGGCGCGAGGGCGGGGTGGGAAAGCCGGCGACGCTGTACGCGATCGCACCGGGTGCTGAGACGGCGTTCTCGAAGGCCTACGAGCCTGTTCTGACTACGCTTCTCGCTACGCTCGCCGGCCGCCTGGAAGAGAGCGAGTTGAGCGAGCTCTTGCGCGAGGTCGGCCGTCGTTTGGCGGCGACATCGGTGTCGACTGGCGCATCGCTGGAGCAACGCGTGCGGGTGGCCGCGGCGGTGCTCGATTCCCTCGGCGCCGATACCGAAGTGCAGGCCTCGCCGACAAATGGTTTCGTCGTGCGTGGTTTTGCCTGTCCTCTCAGCCGCTCGGTGGCGCAGTGTCCGCCTCTGTGCGGCGCCGTGGAGGAGCTCGTCGCCAGCATTACGCGAGCGAAGGTCCAGGAGCGATGCGACCGCTCGCACACGCCGCGGTGCAGCTTTCACGTCACGGCCCGTTCTCCGCGCGTAAAGTTGTGATTCGCGGGCTCTGAGCTGGAAGGAGGGTGTAATTTCCTCCTCTCCATGGCGAGCGAATCTCAATCGCACCAGCTGATGGCCGTCGACGCGGCGGCGATCGCGTACCGCCTGTACGACATTGGCTACGAGATCGACCTCGATCGGGCGAGCGCGCTGTTCGCCCCCGATTCCGCTACGCGTGAACGGCCAGCACGCAACGAAGCACAGGCGCTGCAGATCGTCAATCCACCGCTGTTCGTTTCCCTCGGCACAGAGAGCATAACGATTGCCGGCGCCGAGCACCGCGCCGAAGTCTCTGCGCGCCTCTTCGATTTCGGCACCTGTTCACTACAGCTGCGCGTCGAAGCGCCGAAGGCGCTCTCCTGGGAGAGCTTCACGGCGTTCGGCAACGCCGTCGACACATCGCCGGTGCTCGCGTCGATCTTCGCGCGGCACGTCGAGGCACTTCGCGCGCGGCTCGCGCCGGCGGTTGAGCGGCCGAATCTCGCCTCCGTCGTCGAGGACTACGTCGTCTTCCGTCTGACGCATCTCACCGACGGACAGGGCAACAGGTTAGGCACGGACGTGCTCACGGACGACCAGGTCGTCCCGCTGCTCCTGCGTGAGCGACGCGAACTCTCGTCCGACGCGCGCCGCGAGCTGCTTCCGCATCGCTTCTCGTATTACGCGGACGATCTCACGATTCTCACCTGGGACAACGCGCTGGTCGTCGAGCCGCGGGGCGACGACCGGGACGTCGAGTACATTCTGGAGTTCGCGAATGCTCAACTCCTGGAGCTGCGCTTCTACGATGCGGTCCTGGACGCCGAGCTTCCGGCGATGTACGACCGGATCGCAGCGGCGCGCGGCCGGATCGCGGCACTCCCCACCTGGCGCTATCGGCCGTTGCTCGCCCGCTTGCAGACCCGCGTCGCCGACCTCACCGAGACGGTGGAGCGCGTCGAGAACGCGCTCAAGGTTACCGATGACGTTTACCTCGCGCGAATCTACGCGGCGGCGCTCGAGCTTTTTCGTGGCAGGGACTGGCGCCGCGGCATCGAGCGGAAGCTGTCGATCGTGCGCGATACGTACGGGATGCTGAACGCAGAGGCGCAGGCGGCGCGTGCGGAATTGCTCGAGATCGCGATCATCGCGTTGATCGTGATCGAGATCGTAGTCGGTCTTCGACGCGGCTGACGCCCGCGAACGAAGCCGAACGTCCTTCGTGACTTCGTACTACATACTTGAGTACTCCTCTACTGACGGCCCACTGTCGAGATATCTCGACGTGGCGGTGGCCAACAGTACGAAGTACCGAGACGCTCGAGATCTCGACCGTTAGCCCTCACTCGAGCAGCAAGGAGTACGGCGCTACGCGGCTTTCGCTGCGGCCTGCAGCCGATCGCAGATCGACACCGGGTCCACGAAACGGCCATCCGCACCTAACGTGCGAATGATTCGCTCGCCGAAAATGGGAGCGATGCGCGCCCAGTTGCTGTTCACGGCGCCGACGTACCGATCGAAGAGCGTGGTGTCGGGCTTGCCCCGCGAGTAGACCCCATTGCGCAGGACCGTATTGCGGCCGGCGTAGCGCTGGCGCGAGGCGAGGCGGTCGGCCTCGAACCACCACGCGATGACACCGAAACTCGTCATCTCGCGCGTGAAGTCGACAAGGTCGGTCGGGAAGGTCCAAGTGAGGACCGACGGTTTCCCGATCGTGCGCAAGTGTCGCACGAACTCACGGAGCCGGCCGGTGTCGAGACTCGCGACGCGCTCCTTCTCCGTCCAGAACGGCGGAAGGCCGGCTGCCTTGAGACAGTCGGCGGCGTCGAGATCGACATGCACGTAGCCGCGGTTGTCGCGCAGCCAGTCGCCAAAGCTGGTCTTGCCGCTGGCCGGCATGCCGGTGATGAGCAAAGTATGAACTTGAGCGGGCATCGTACCGTTGGTGCGACGTCACTCGCCAGTGGCGGGGGACGCGCTCGAAGACGTAGTGGCAGGAGTGGCGGCGGCTGGTGCCTGCGGCGCACCGCCGCCCGGGCGCAGCAGCCTCGCTATCAAGACGAGCAACGCGACGACGGCCAACGCCAGGGCACACCAAAAGACGACGGTGGGGGTGACGCCGGTCACATTCGCTACTCCCTGCTCCATCCCGGGCAAAGCGTCCTGCGCAGGGGCGCCGAGCAATCGCGGCGCGAGCAGCGCGAGATCGTACTGCGGCGGTCCGAGGTCGGGCCTGCCGTAGAGCAAAGTGAGCGGAGTCTGGCCATCGCGGAAGAAACGCAGACGATAGGCGGGCAGGAGCAACGTCGCCTCGCGAAGCGGCAGCGGCGCGTTGTCCCCTTCGTCGATCACGAGCGCAAGATCCGCTACGCGCAACGGCGGCAGCTCGACACTTAGTGCCGACGCGGGAAGCTCGGGATCGGCATGACGCCATTCTGTTGACGAGATCGTAATTGGGCCACGGCGCGCCCGAATGTCTTCCTCGGCGGAGGGGAGCATCTCCAACGATACGCGTCGATCGAAGACGCGCGCGTCGGTTCGAATGACGAGACGGGAGCCCGGCAGTCCCGAATAGGGCAGGCGGACGCGGTACCGAGATCGGGACGCGGGGTCGCGGCCGCTCTTGATGCGTTCGAGTGCCGGAAGGGCAACCGAGAAGGGCTCGTCCAGCCGCTCAACGAGAAACGGCACCTGATGGCCGTCAGCGGTGGCGATGCGAACGTCGGCCAGCGTACCGTGGGCGAGGGCCGCGGCGTCGAGCGGGAGCGTGGTGAGGCCGGGCGTGCCTAACGGGATGGAACGCGTGTAGCGGAACGCCTTCGAATCGATCGCGGCACCGGCGATCGGCAGGGCGACGGTGCTCTCCGCCGTCGTCGGTGTGACCTCGCTGACGGCGCCCCAGTGCGCATCCGCCAGGGTCAGCGAGGGCACTCGTTCGCGCTCAGCCTCGAGATCGTAGCTGGGTGGCTTGAGTCGTTCGTCGCCGTAGCGCGCGACGAGTGGCTCGCCCGTACTCTCGAAGAAGACGAAGGGAAGCGTCGCGAACACGGCCGTCGCGCCGGTGACCTCGAGCGGCGGGTTGTTCCCATCGTCGGCCGCAAGTTCGAGCTGCGCTTCGCTCGGAGGAGTGATTGGGATGCGCAGCGCGGCGGCAGCGATCCCGTCACGTACCGAACGACGCAACGTGGCCGCTCCGAGCTCGGTGGGCACGACGGTGCTCCCATCCAGTCGGCCCTCGGTAATGCGCGCCGCCCGGAGAACATTGCCGCCGCCAACGGTGAGCTCGATGGCGACGATCGGTAGATGCGCGCCGGGTAGTCGAATGCGAAAGCGACTCTTGCCGGGCTCACTCGGCCGGCGCTCGAGCGCGACTGCGGCACGGAGCGGCGAGGGACCGCGCGTCGGCGACACGACACGCGCCTCGACGCGGCGCGGCAGGGGCATCCGCGCGCTCGAACGATCGTCCCAGGTAATTCGCAGATACCGGTAGCTGCCCGGCGCAAAGTCGAGGGTCTCGAGCTCTAGTTGTTCGTTAGGCAGATCGAACAGCGTTCCATCGGTGACGAGCAGCGTCCAATGCGAGCGATCGCCGCTTCCCTCGAGACGAACGCGTTTGAGAAAGGGCGCGGGCAATCCCTCGATGCGGACGCGGTCGATGGGTAGCAACGCGTCGAGATCCGCCTCGAAACCGCTGGACAGCTTGGCCGGCGCGACACGAAGGAGGCGCGAGCCTTGCCACTTTGCTTCGACTTGCGGTGTAATGAGCAGATATGGAACTTCCTTGTTGGACGCGTCGAAGAGTCGGAGATCGCCGCCGCCGCCCGTGGCGACTGCGGCTCGGCCTTCCGCGGCAGCGACATCGGCGACGTGGAACGGCTGCATGCGGGCGAGGACCGTCGCGTCGAGCGCGAGACGGTTCGGCCCAGGCCCTCCCGGTAGGACCGGTCGAGCCACCCGTTGGGCGCCTGCGGGCAGCGCCGCTGCAACGCCAAACGTGACGACCAACGTCCAGCGTCTCATGGTAAAGCCTCCGACGGCTCGGGCCGCGACGCGAGGACGAACTTCTGCAGCGCGACCGTAATGAGAAGGGCGCAGAAAGCGATACCGACGAGTGAGCCCACGCGATACAGTCCGCCGAGTCGCCACAGATCATGGAAGGCGCATTTGCCCATCGCGACGCTGAGCAACACGATCGCGGCGATGCGACCAGGCTTGCTGTGGGCAACGATGCCCGCGCCGAGAAGCGCGACGGCGAAGAGCGCCCAGCCTAACGTGTACGTGAGATCCTGCCCCAGCGCCGACGAGAAGAAGTCGAAGGTGATCGTCGAGCCGATGGCGAAATAATCGGCGATTTCGATGTTGAGCAGAAGAAAGAGCAAAATCACCGCGCCGGCGGACAGCGCCGACGAAAGGCGTGGGAGGCCGGGGAGTAGAGCGTCCGCGGTGTTCAGCAGCAGCCTGCCGCCGACAACGAAGGCGGTGGCGCAGATCAAATACGTGTAGAGGTACCAGTTCCAGATGCGGAGCGCGCCGCGCGGTTCGTAGCGCAGCACCTCGGGGTTGAGCGCCAGCCTAACGAATACGACCGCGAAGAGGGCGAGCGCAAAGAGCAGTAGTCCCTTGTGCGGGATCCGCCAGTACAACCAGGCCAATGCGGCACCCTCGAGCGCCCAGCCGATTGTGATCCAGTTGCGCTCGAGTTGGAGCGGAATGGCGAGCGTCACGAAACCGAGCGCCGCTCCCGCAACGAGCGCCAGTCGAGTCACTTGGGCCGGCGTCCGCGCTTCGCCGCGACGCTCGAGGCGAATCAGATGCGCGAGGACGAGCGCGAGCAGCGCCGCCTCGATCACGGGAAGCGCGCCAATCATCGAGCCGTAGCCCCCCGCGCCAACGCTCGTCCGAGCCTGAAAGAAGAACCCAACGCTCGCCAGGACTGTCGCGACGTATGGTAACCGAGCCGCTCCGGCGTGCCGGCCGAGGATGAGCGGATACGCAACAAAGGCGAGATAGATCGGCGTGGTGAAGACGAGCTGCGGAATCCACAGCGCCGCGCCGGCGTGCTGGATCATCCAGAAAAAGCCGGCGGCGGCGGCGGGGAACACCGCGAGCAGGGTGACGGCCTCGAGGCGCGCCAGATCGAGCGCCGCGATACCTAACGTGGCGGCGACGAAAAGCAGCTGGGCGCCGAGGACGACTATCTGCGCAGGAGCGCTACTCTGACCGGCGACGATAGCGGCAACGACCTGGGCACCGATTCCCGCGGCGGCAGCGGCCGAAACGAACTCCTGCTGCTCGCCACCGATGCGACGTGAGAGCGGAATCCAAACGACCGAGAGCGTGACGAGCGCGGTCGCCGCGATGAGCGCGATGGATGGCCATGGCGCGGCCGTCGCCGTGAATTGCCAGACGAGGATAACCGCCGTCGACGCGATCACCGCGCCGAGGTAAAGCTGGCCGCGCTTCACGTACAGCCCACCGACGCCCGCGGCCGCCGTCAGGACGCCGAGCGTGGCGAGGAGCGGACCTGGTGGAACCGCGAGAGCAGGCTGCGCGGCGACGTAAATGAGAAAGGCATGGCCCACGAGCGCGACAAACGCGCCGTTCCGGAAGACGCCGCGGTCAGTTCCGCCGTCTGCCTGACGATGGGTCGTCCAGGCGCTTCCCGCGAGCGTGAGGAGCGCGTAGCCGCCGACGATCGACAACGCGGGAATGAGCGCGATGCTGACGGTTGCCGTGAGCCGCCACCACACGCCGAGGACAGCCCACGCGAGGAGCGTTCCGACAACTGCGAGCAGCGGCGTGCGCGACGCACTCGCTTCGGCGAACAAGCCGAGGGTGAGAATGGCGAGTAGTAGCGCGATGCCCCAAAGCGCGGCTTGGGCGACCGCTCCCGCCGCGAGGAAGAACAGCAGTGCGA
>DATEHJ010000265.1:0-16061 GCA_035279645.1 Gemmatimonadaceae bacterium | reverse complement strand
GGAATCCGGGCATGTCCGGTCGAATGATGAACGCTGTCGGCCGCGCGACGCGTTTTCCACCGCGATCGACCTCCGTCTGGGCAAACGTCGCGATGACGCCTGCGCGCTGCCCGTTCCCGATCCACAGCTTGCGGCCGTCGAGAATCCACCGCGATCCATCGGCGTTCAAGCGCGCCGTCGTCTTGATGTGCTGTGCATCGGAGCCGATCTCCGGCTCGGTGAGCGCATAGGCCGCGAGCGTCTCACCCCGCGCGAGCATCGGCAGATACCGCGACTTTTGCTGTTCGCTGCCGAAAAGCACGATCGCTTTGGAGCCCAGCCCACAGTGCACGCCAACGAGCACCGCAATCGACGCGTCGGCGCGCGACACTTCACCGAACACACGCGCGTAGCCGGTGCTCGAGAGACCTAGCCCTCCGTACTCCTTGGGAATCGTAAGACCCAGAAAGCCGGTACGCGCCAGCGCGCGCACGACCTCTTCGTCGATCGATTCCTGCTCGTCGAAGCGCGCGGAATCGATGAGTCCCGCGCGTTGCATCTCGCGTAAGTCATCGATGAGGCGCCGTACGACACGTGCCTCGTCGGGACCGCGCGCGTCAAGCGGCGGAGGGTATGGAAAGAGCAATTCGTCGTGCAGAGCGCCGGCGAATATGCCGCGAACGAACGAAGACATTGTGCCGGTGGAGGGTAGAGAGTGAAGCGTTCAAATAAGCCTACTGAAGAACGACGCTCGCCTGTAAGGAATGGGTAATGGCGACCATGCGGGCTTTCCAAGGTCGTCGCTGGACATTTCCTTAGGTGCTGATGCGCACCCCCGCCCCACGGCCCCCCCGATCGCTCGGCACAGTTTTCCTGCTTGCGCTGGCGCTGGTTCTCGTTGGCGTCCTGGTATTTCAGGCGCAGGACGCCGCGCGATCGCAACAGCAGATCGCGGAAGCAACCCTCGACGACTATGCGTCGTTCGCCGATTGGCAACTGACTCAACAGGCGAAGAGCAGCGTGCTCTCGATGGTCATCACGTCCCTCAGTGCGCAAGCTTCACGCGTCGATCCCGATGCGCCCGAGAAGACGATCGTGTCGCCGGAGCAGTCGGAGGCGGACGCGCGCGCCATCACCGAGCCCTGGTGCCGCTGTCTTGGCGGAGTGAGCTACTTCTTCCGCTACGACTGGTCAGACGGAACGTTCAGGACAACGGCGAACGACTTACCCGACGCCGCGCTGGCCTGGGCACGGGACACCCTGGCGAGCTATGCGAAATCGTTGGCGCCCGTCGCTGGTCGGCGGCCAACCACCTTTGGCTCACCGGATTCGCGATTGGGTGCGTTGCGTCCGTTGTCGGCAGTGGTTACAAGCGACTCGTACGGGATGATCTTTGCCGACGCGAGGCGCTCGCGGGCGGTGGGCGATACGTCGGTGCCGCAGTTGCTCGTGTTCGTTGTTGTTCGCGAGCCGAAGGCTGGCAGGCCAATCGTCGTCTATGGGTACGCAACGGACCCACATCCATACCTCGGTCCGACCTTCAGCCTTATTCATCGCCGGAGCGGGCTGCTTCCTCCGTCGCTCCTGCGAGACACAGCTGCCGATTCGATTCTCTCGATCTCTGTGACGACGATCGACGGTAGCGAGATCTATCGCTCACCGGGATACTTCCCTTCCGGGCATCGCGCCGCCGATACGCTCGAAGCCAACTTCGGCCGACTCGTTATGCACGTTGGCTTGCGGCCGGACGTTGCGTCTCAGCTCATTGTCGGCGGACTGCCGCGGTCACGCTTGCCCCTCCTCGCCGGGGTCTTCGTACTCACGGCCGGTCTTCTCGGCGTCGCATGGCGACAGCTCCATCGCCAACAGGAGCTTGCCCGTCTCCGCACCGAGTTCGTGTCCGGTGTCTCACACGAACTTCGCACGCCGCTGGCGCAGATTCGCTGGTTCGCCGAGCTCCTGCACCTGGGCAAGTTGCGGTCCGACGAAGAGCGCGCGCGCTCCGCGGGAATCATCGATCAGGAAGCGCGCCGGCTGACGTACCTCGTTGAAAACGTGCTCAACTTCTCGCGCGCCGAGAAAGGCACGAATCGCGTCACGCCGTCGGCGCTCGATCTCGATACAGAGATGCGGGACGCGGTGGAGATGTTCGCTCCCCTCGCGCGCTCGCGCCGCATGTCGGTCCGGCTCTCGGCGGAAGCTGGGCTCACCGTCACCGCCGACCGCGACGCACTGCGTCAGATTCTACTCAACCTCCTCGACAACGCGGCCAAGTATGGGCCCGCCGGGCAAATGATTTCCGTGAGCAGCGCTGCCGCGCCGGCGACGAGCGGCGCGCGCGTGCGCTTCTGGGTCGAGGATCAGGGACCCGGCATCCCCGCGTCCGATCGCGATCGAGTGTGGGAGCCATATGTGCGCCTCAATCGCAACGCCGAATCGGCGACGGGCGGCAGCGGGATCGGGCTCTCGGTAGTGCGCGAGCTCGTCGCGCTCCATGGCGGGGCAGCGTGGATCGAGTCCGCCGGCGCGAATGGGGGCGCGCGCGTTGTCGTAGAATTGCCTGCGCGCGACGACTCGCCGGCGAACGAGCCGCCGCCGGAGCCGGCATCGCCACACGAGCACGCGCCAGCGATAAGCGAGCACTAAATGTCGGAGCTGCAAGGAAACATTCTCATCGTCGAAGACAATCCCGACCTCGCCTACGGTCTACGCACCGGTCTCGAGATCGAAGGGTACGAGGTCGCCGTCGCCGAAGATGGAGAGACGGGGCTTTCGCGCGCGAAGCAGTGGCTCCCCGACCTCGTGATCCTCGACCTGATGCTGCCGGGGATGGACGGCTATCGCGTGCTGCGGAGCCTGCGCGACGACGGGCTCGAGATGCCCGTGCTCATTCTCACCGCTCGCGGCCAGGAGGCGGACAAGGTGTTGGGCTTCCGCCTCGGCGCCGACGACTACGTCACCAAGCCGTGCGGCGTACTCGAACTGCTGGCGCGCGTCGGCGCGTTGCTGCGGCGGTCGCGCATGATCGATCGGGCAGGGCACCTGGGGAACGAGGCGATCGAGCGTTTTGGAAACGTTGAGATCAATCCGTCCTCGCGAACCGTGATGAAGGGTGGGCAGCTCGTAGGGCTCAGCCCTAAAGAGTTCGATCTGCTGTTGACGCTCGTGCGGCGACGCGGTGCCGTCGCATCCCGGGTCGAGCTGTTACGGGAAGTTTGGGGGCACCGAGTTGAAGTCATGACCCGAACCGTGGACATTCATATCGCCGAGCTCCGACGCAAGCTCGAGGACGATCCGTCGGCCCCACGGCACATTCTCACGGTTTGGAAAGCCGGCTACCGCCTCGAACCATGACTGCGATCAACTCCCGCCGCCCCTGCTCGCTCGCGCTCCTCTTGGCTGTCGCCGCCTGCGCGCATTCGCCGGCCGCGAAGCCGCCGTCGCCCGCGACGGTCACACAGGGGCGACGCACGGACCCGACAAATGGAACCGACGTCATTCGCGCGATGCATGACAAATACGCCGCGGCCTGGTACAAGACGCTGACGTTCTCGCAGACCACGACACTCACCTTGCCAGATGGCGGGAAGCTCGAGCAGCAGTGGCTCGAGGCGGGGAAGTTCCCGGGCCGACTGCGTATCGACACCGACACGGCGCGCCGGGGTGGCGTGATCTACTCGGGTGACAGTCTGTATGCGTTCACCAACGGGAAGCTCGCCGCCAGCCGCGCCGACATGAACGAGCTGCTGATCCTCGGCTTCGACGTGTACGCGCAACCCGTCGAACGGACGGTCGCCATTCTGAGGAAGCGAGAGATCGACTTGTCGAAGGTGTCCCGCGGGACGTGGGAAGGCCGGCCGGTATTCATCGTTGGCGCGATGGGCGGCGACACAACGTCCAAACAGTTCTGGGTCGACGCCGAGCGTCTGCTGTTCGTTAGGCTTCTCGAGACCGCGACGACGCCGACTGGCCCTCGGCGGGTCGAGTATCGTTTTCTCAAATACGTTCCGCACGGCCAGGCGTGGGTGGCCGAGGAAGTCATCGGCCTGCGCGACGGGAAGCAAAGTCTGCACGAGGTATACGCCAACGTGCGGACAGACGTGCCGCTCGACGACGCAACATTCGATCCGGCGCAGTACGCGACCTTCACGCCCTGGTATCGCGCGCCACGGCCATAGGGCGATGGCCGAGCCGGTCGATCGAACTCATCTCGAGCGCCTCGCGACTCGCTTCGGCTCGCACTTTCTGCTCGGCCTCATCGACATTTTTGTCGCGCAGGGGCGGGAACGGCTTGCGGCTGCCGAGCAGGGCGCTGCGGTCGGCGATGTCGGTGCGATCATCGCCGCGGCGCACGCGCTTCGTTCCAGCGCCGGCAATCTCGGCGCCGGGACGTTAGGCAAGTGCGCGGCCGAGATCGAGCGGCGTGGGAGCGCAGGCGCGTCCGCGGATGCGCTGGCGCCGATGGTCCCGATCCTCGGCCAGGCGTTCGCCGCCGCGTGCGCGGTATTGGAGACGACGCGCGCTGAGGTAGAGAGACGCACTGCCTGACGCCTGCGCCTCTGCGATTAATGACAATGAGCCTTCACTAAAGAGGAGGCCAACCCGCAGCACAACGATATCACTGCGCAGCCGCCATCGCGTCCAATTGCGCGCCGAGACCCGCCGCATCCGTCACCGGCGCGTCACAGGTGTAATTGCGGCAGACGTACGCCGTTGCGTGACCGGCGGTCGTCGGTCGATCGGCGAGCAGCGCGATCGAAGCCGTGCGCCTCGCCGGCCCGCCGGCGAGCACCAGCGACGGAACATAGCGCTCGGCCGCGGCTCGGTTCAGAGCACGGAAATCGTCCGATGCCGGATCGCCGACGATCGCGAGCTCGATCGCGCCACGCACCAGGAGATCGGCGACGCCTAACGCGTGACCGAACGCCGCGGGGTGCCGGGCCATCGGCTCGGCGAGCGTCTCGAGGATATAGGTCGCCCGGAGACGCAGGGCTTCGTCCTGGAGTAGATCGGCGAGTCGCGCGAGTAGCTCCGTGGCGAGTGATGTGCCCGACGGGGTCGCGTTGTCGGTGACGTCGCGAGGGCGCGTCACCAGTGGCTCGTGGTCGCTCGCGGTGTCGAAGAAGGCCCCTGTCGTGTCGTCCCAGAACCACTGCACGGTGGCGTCGGCCAGACTGCGCGCGCGCGTCAGCCAGACGTCGTCGAACGTGAGCTCATAGAGCGCAAGCGCCGCGAGTCCGAGCGATGCGTAGTCTTCGAGAAAGCCCGCGATCTTTGCATTGCCATGCTTGACCGCTCTCGCGACGCGTCCATCGGCGACTAGAGCACGGAAGAGAAACTCACCGTGGCGAATCGCTTCGGCGCGATAGGATATCCGATCGAACGCACGCGCCGCCTCGGCGAGAGCGCGGACCATGAGCCCGTTCCATGATGCGAGGATCTTGTCGTCGCAGCCCGGCCACGCGCGTTTGGCGCGCGTCGCGAGCAGCGCGTGCGCCGCGGCGGCGATTCGGGCGCGGAGCTCGCCAAGGCTGATGCCGCGCCGCGCCGCCACGACCGCCGGTTCGTTAGGCACGTGGAGAATGTTCTTCCCTTCGAAGTTCCCTGTCGCGGTCACCCCCCAATACTCGGCCGCCAGCGGCGCTTCGCCGCCAAGCACGGTCTCGATCTCACTCGCCGACCAGACGTAGAACTTTCCCTCATGCCCCTCGCTGTCGGCGTCGAGCGAGGAATAGAAGCCGCCCTGCGGACCAGCCATCTCCCGCAGCGCCCAGTCGAGCGTTTCCTCGACGACCCGTTTGATCTCCGCGTCCTTCGTCGCTTGCCAGAGATGGGTGCCGAGTCGGGCGAGCAGGGCGTTATCGTAGAGCATTTTCTCGAAGTGCGGCACCTGCCATGCTTCGTCTACTGCGTAACGAGCAAAGCCGCCCCCGAGCTGATCGTAGATGCCGCCGCGCGACATCGCGTGGAACGAGTCGCGGGCGATGGTGAGTGCCATGGGCGTCCGTGTGCGCGCCCAATGTCGAAGTGCGACGTCCAGCGCCATCACTTGAGGAAACTTCGGCGCGCCGACGAAGCCGCCGTAGCGTGCGTCGTAGTCGTGCTCCAACGCGCGATAGACGCGTTCGAGGAGGTTTGGAGTGAGCGTGCCGGTGCGGCGCGTCGGGTGCGATGTGGATGCGAAAAATGCGCGCAACTGGGCGGTCGTGCGTTCCACCTCGGCGCGGCGGTTCTCGAACGCATCCCCGACGGCCGTGAGCACCCTTTTGAATGAGGGCATGCCCAACCGATCGTCGGGCGGAAAGTATGTGCCAGCGTAGAACGGTAAACCTTCCGGCGTGAGGAAAACCGTCATCGGCCAGCCTCCATGGCCGGTCATCGCCTGCACGGCCTGCATATAGATGCCGTCGATGTCGGGGCGCTCTTCGCGATCGACCTTGATGTTCACGAACTTCTCATTCATCAAGCGCGCAGTCGCATCGTCCTCGAACGACTCGTGCTCCATGACATGACACCAGTGACATGCCGCGTAGCCGACGCTGAGCAGAATCGGTTTGTCCTCTTCGCGAGCGCGCCTGAGCGCGTCGGCACCCCATGGGTACCAGTCCACGGGGTTGCCGGCGTGCTGCAACAGATACGGGCTGGTCTCGTTCGCGAGCCGATTCGACATATGCGATCTTTGATGATCTCAACTTCTTCGCGCCGACCGCTTGTCGCAGAGGCGTGCTATGAGAAGGTTATATGCCTTGACCGCGGCGCGCCGCACCAGCCTATCACTCACTCGCATTGTTCGTGGCGCACTCTTCCCGACATCGCTCTCGTAAACATTCTGGCCCGCGCCTCGAATCGCTGCCGGCGACTTCGCCCGCGCCTCTCTACCGCCGTGTCCCCTGGTTCGCGGTCGTCGTCACGCTGTTCATCATTCTCACCGCGGCGTTCGCCCAATCTCCGGTTCGTGACGCGGCGACTCTCGGCCCGATCGCGGAAGCGCACCTCGAACTCTCCGTGGGTTATCTGGCGATCGCGCCTCTTTCCGCAGTGCTCGACACGCTCACGCTGCTTGGCGCGCGACAGCACATCGTCGTCCTCATCTCGCTCCTGATCATTTACGCCGCCATCAGGGTGTGGCGAGTTCGCCGGCACGCGCGGGCGGAGACCGAGGACTGGCGAGCACAGATAAGCGTGAAGCGCGAAGCCGGGTTCGCTGCGCTCTTCTTGTTCGCCGTTGTCGTCGTGTATGCCGCCGCCGCTGTCTTGCCCCGACCGATGGCGTCGCTCGCTGCCGAAGCGTCCGACGTAATCGTCACCGTCGACTTCCATTCGCACACTCGCTTCTCGCACGACGGTCGACCAGGTTGGGATCCGTCCGACGTGCGCGCGTGGCACCGAGCGGCCGGATTCGACGCCGCGTACATCTCCGATCATCGCACCGTTCAGGGCGCGGAGCTTGGCATCGCCGACAATCCGGTGGAGGGAGGCCAGGGCACGATGCTGTTGCAGGCCCTCGAGGTCGGCTGGCGTGGCGAGCATGTGAACATCCTCGGCGCGAATCGCTTCTACAAGGGTCTCACTACCTCCGATTTGCGCGACGTCGACGAGCAAGCGCTCGCGCTCGCGAGTCTCATTCCGAATCGAGAACCGATTATCGTCGAGACGTTCCCTGGTAAATTGGACAAGCTCGTCGCGGCCACTGGTCCCGGCACTGGCGGCATTCGCGCTATCGAGGTCGTCGATGGCTCGCCGCGTGGTCTCGATCAAACGCGCATTCTGCGATCGCGCATCGTGCATTTCGCCGACAGCCTGAAGGTCGCGATGGTCGCCGGCAGTGATAACCACGGGTGGGGCAGAGCGGCGCCTGGATGGACGCTGCTAATCGTTCCTGGCTGGCGGGGCATGCGCACTGACTCCCTGTCAAGCTTCATCGAGACCTCGCTGCGAAAGGGTCGCGACGCGACGCGTGTCGTGGAGCGCACCGTGGCCGGAGAGATCAACGGCAACAGCATCCTGGAGTTGGCGCTCACCCTGCCGATCGTAACATGGACCATGCTGACGACGCTTTCCGTCGACGAGCGGATCATGTGGGTGATCTGGGTATGGCTGATCGTCGTGGCATTGCGCCTAACGAAGACGTGGATTCGGCGTCACCGGCTCAGACCGCTTACTTGATCGACCGGGCGCCGTCCGCGCGGCCCATTTCGCGTCGAGCGCTGATCGTCGGCGTGCTCGTCGCTGGCGTCGTCGTGCGCCTCGTCTTCGCTGGACTCATACCGCTCTTTGGAGACGAAGCGTACTACTGGGAGTGGTCGCGACGACTCGCCGCCGGGTACTTCGATCATCCGCCGGGCATTCCGATACTCATTCGCGGCGGCACGTCGTTGCTCGGTGTTGTCGCGTTAGGCGTGAGACTCCTCCCTGTTTTCGCGGGTCTCGTGGCCGCGCTGGCGGCGGCGGGGGTCGCTGGACGGATCGGGGGCCAAGACGCGGCACTGCGCGCCGCTCTCATCATCACATGCATGCCCCTTGCCGCCGCTGGGCTCGTACTCGCGACGCCGGACTCGCCTCTCCTCGCCACATCCGCTGTCGGCACGTACACGCTTGTGCGCGCACTTCAGTCGCGTATCGGCTCGCGCGCCTCGCTTTCATGGTGGGCAGCGACAGGCGTTGCGCTCGGGCTCGCGTTCTGCTCGAAGTACACGTCGATTCTCATGCCGGTCGGCGTGCTGCTCGCGGTCCTCTCTCGCGCCAGCCTTCGCGCTCGGCTCCGCGAGGCCGGACCATATGTCGCGTGCGTCGTCGCGACCATCGTGTTCCTTCCTGTTTTGCGCTGGAACGCCGCGCACCAGTGGGTGTCGTTCGGCTTTCAAATTCATCACGGGCTAGCCGCACCGGTGCACCGCGACGTCTTCGCGCCCCTCAAGCGACTCGGCGACATGATCGGCGGCCAGGCGGGACTCGTATCACCGATCTTCTTCGTATTGTTCGGCGTCGCGACTGCGCGCGGCTTGCGGCGCTCGTCATCGGACACGACGTACACGCTGGCGGTGATCAGTGCGTTCACGTTCCTCTTCTTCTGCTATAGCGCGACACGCCAGCGCGTCGAGGCGAACTGGCCTGCGCCGGCATACATTGCGGCGATACCACTACTCGCCTCGCTCCCTCTCTCCGTCACGCTTGGCAAATGGTTTCGCGCCGGTCTGTGGCTGGCAGCGGTTGTATCAGTTCTCATCTATCTTCACGCGGCGTTCGATATCTTGCCGATTCCGCCTCCGAAAGATCCGGTCGGTCGGTCGGCGGGCTGGCGCGAGCTGGCCGCGGCGGTAACGACGACAGAGCAACGCGATGGAAGCTCACGAGGCCAAACGTGGGTCGCGGCCGATCGGTACAAGGATGCCGCCGAGCTGGCATTCTATCTGCCCACTCACCCAACGACGTTTTCGCTCAACCTCGGAGGGCGCAGCAACCAATACGACCTGTGGCCGAGCTTCGTAGAAAGGGCGCACGCGGGCGACAATCTCGTGGTCGCACTCGACGAGGGAGCCGGCGTTCACCCGATCGTGTTGCAGATCGCTCCCTACTTCGACTCGTACGCTCGGGATACCCTGGTCGACCTCCGAAGTCGTCAGGGGCTTGTGACTCAGAGACGCCTCTGGATTCTCCGGGGGTGGAAGGGGGGCTGGCCGATTCGCAGTTAGCATTGCCCGACGAATTCGGTGGGCGTCCTTGCAACTTGGAGCGCTGCACTGCTTGTTAGTTAACGACCGCGGCGGCCCCCCATCGCGTCGCCGCGGGGTACGTCCCCAGCGGATGTGAGCGGTGCCCATGACAATCCCGAGATTCCGTCCTCCACAGCAGACGCGAAGTCAGGAGACCCTCGACCGGATTCTCGACGCAGCCGAGCAAGTGCTCGAGGAGAAGAGCTTCACCGAAGCGACGCTCGCGGAAATCATGGAGCGCGCGGGTGTCACGGTCGGTGCGTTCTACCGGCGCTTCCCCGACAAAGATGCGCTCCTGCACTTGCTCGACGAGCGCTTCTTCCAACACATGCGAGAGCGCGCGGACGAGCTGCTCGATCCAGATCACTGGCACGGCGCGTCAGTTACGGAAATTCTAACCGAGTTCGCGCGAACGGCCGTCGACGTATACGTATCGAAACGGGGCGTTGCGCGGAGTGTCTTCCTCCGCGCGCGCGTCGACCCCGTCATTCAAGCGACGGGCCGTCAGATCAACGCGCACAATATCGCGCGGTTGCGATCGCTCTTGCTCGATCCCACTCGTCGCGCCGAGATGACGCACCCCGATCCCGAGCGCGCGATTGCGCTCGGATTCATGATGTTCTTCGGTGCGTTACGAGAGACGACCGTTTTCGGCGAAGTGTGGCCCGAGCATCGACAGCTGATCGGAGAGAACCTCGGGGACGAGATGGCTCATCTGTATCTCTCGTATCTCGGCGTCCGCGACGAAAGACCTCGCGCACCCTGACACCGACTCCGCGACTAATCTTCCTACTTCTGATTTACAGGTATGACGAGCGCCTCCGCTGAGACCTTGGTTCCCGCCGATCTCGATCGCTTCTTTTCCGACAACGAATCGCGAATTCGCAACGAGCTGTTCGAGTTGTTACGCATTCCGAGCGTCAGCGCTCGCTCGGAGCATAACGCGGATACCGCGCGCGCCGCGGAGTGGATTGCACGGAGCATGCGCGACGCCGGACTCAAGGCCACCGTTAATCCCACGGCGGGACATCCGATCGTCGTTGGCGAGTGGCGCGACGCGGGTGGCCACGCGCCCACGGTTCTAGCGTACGGCCACTACGACGTGCAGCCCGCTGAGCCGCTCGATCTGTGGGCGAGCCCGCCCTTCGAACCAACGATTCGCGACGGAAAGATCTTCGCCCGCGGTTCGGTCGATGACAAAGGGCAATTGTTATTACACATCAAAGCGCTCGAGGCGCTGCTGCGCACTCGTGGAACGCTTCCGATAAACGTCGTCCTCCTCGCCGAAGGCGAGGAGGAAGTAGGGAGCGAGCACCTGTCGAGTTTCGTCGAAACCAACGCCGAGCTTCTCCGCGCGGACGCCGTCGTCATCTCGGACTCGGCGATGTTCGCGCCGGGCCTGCCTTCGATCCTGTCCTCGCTTCGCGGTCTCGCCTATTTCCAGATTGACGTCCAGGGTCCCTCGACGGACTTGCACTCCGGAAGTTACGGAGGCGCCATCATCAACCCGGCAATGGCCCTCGCGCGCATTCTCGCAACGATGCACGACGGCACGGGTCGCATTGCCATCGACGGGTTCTACGACAAGGTGATCGATTGGGGCGACGCGGCGCGCCGCGAGATTCGCGCGCTCCCCTTCGACGACGACCACTTTCGCACCGAGACGGGCGCGCCGGCGTTAGGCGGCGAAGCGGGCTTCAGCACGCTCGAACGATTGTGGATGCGCCCCACCTGCGAGATCAACGGGTTGTTGAGCGGGTACACGGGCGAAGGAGCAAAGACCGTCCTACCGTCGAAGGCGATGGCTAAAGTGAGCTGCCGCCTCGTGCCCGATCAGGACCCGCAGGAGATCGAGCGGCTCATGCAGGCGCACGTGGAGCGCTTTGCGCCAAAGGGCGTGACGGTCACGGTGACGCACCTACATGGCGGCCGTCCGTGGCGCGCCAATCTCGACGGTCCCTTGTTTGACGCCGCCCGCCGAGCTCTCTCGGCGGCGTTCGGCCGCGAGCCGGTGATCACCGGCGAGGGAGGCTCGATTCCGGTGGTCGGCGACTTCCAGCGCATTCTCCACGCGCCCGTGCTGCTGATGGGCTTCGGTCTGCCCGGCGAGAATGCTCATGCACCTAACGAGTGGATGAGCGAAGAGAATTTCACGAAGGGTCTTCGGGCCGTTGCGATGCTGTACGCGGAGTTGGCGATCTGACGCGTTGGGCAGTTCTCAGAACCTCCACTGCCGAATAATCAACGCGCCATACGATTGCACCGGGTACGACGGCTGCGACTCGAGCGTCGGCGGACTGAGAAGCGCTTGCGGCACCGTGTACGCTGTGTACAGCCATCCCTTGCTCGTCCGATACTCGAGTCGAACGCCCGGATAGTTGTTGTACAGCTGCACGCTCACGAATGTGCGCGGATTCAGGTATTTCCCCGCCTCGATCCGCGTCGTGCTGATGAAGTTGTTGAATCCCTGCTTGCCCGTCGTGAGCTCCGGCGTATCGCCGGGGGAGATGTAAAACTGATCGGCGCCGAGTGCTCTTCCGGCTCGCGACTGGACCTGCTCGAACAGCACGCCGACGGCGATGCCTTCGAGCCGAGTCATTGCCACCGTCGCGCTCTGCCCAACCCCCCCACCCGGGCCGCCCGCGCCACCGAGGCTCGACCCCTCCGGCTCCAACAGCGACGAGGAGGGACCGCCGAAGGCAAGGAGGGTCAGCAGCTCCGATTGAGATTTCGGCGGCTGCGCGTCGCTCTCGAGCGTGAGTTTAGGGCTCTTTAATGTTCCGCCAATCAGCACCTGGATGTTGAGCGCCGGCGCCCCTGTCAGCTGCACCTGGTACTCCGCTGTGGCCTGCAGCGTCGGATTCAGGTCTGGCGTCCCGACGAAAGTCGCCGAGCCACGCGCGATCGAGAATCGTTTGCTCAGGAAGGTGTAGTCCCCACGCTCCGTTCCGACAGCGCCCGTCAACGCCAGCGCCGACCGCGCGACATGGACCTCGATCGGAAAGTCCGTAAAAATCTCGACGTTCGCATCCGTCGTCCGCACCCAGGTATTTCGATTGATGCCGAGGTTGATGTCGATGCGCATGTTGCTGAAGATCGGCGACTGCGTCGGGAAGAGTTGCTTGTCCGCAATGAGCGACGTATCGGCGACGTTGAACAGATCGGGATCGCCGGCGCTGATCACGTGGCGACTGCTTGGATTGTTGAACTCGAGGACTCCTCCCGTAACTTGCACGCGCCCGTTGATGTACGGCCGGGCCAACGGGCCCGTGACACGCAATCCGGCGTCGGCACTCAAACGGCCATGATCGTTATTGAGCACCTCCGCGTTGCTCGCGGTGACCAGAAGGCTGAAGTCAGGATCGGTCAACCTGGTGAGGCCTACGCTACCGGTGACAGCGACCCTACCGCGTCCTGCTTTCGCGGTCAGCGAATCGATGCGGACGGTATCGCCGTTCACTCGCACGGCACCGTACACGTTCTCGAGATACATGCCGGTCGATGCCACCCTCAGGGTTCCGCGATTAAACCGCAGCGTGCCGGTCACCAACGGCTGGTCGAACGTACCGCGCAGCGCCACCCGTGCCGCCGCGCTGCCATGCACGTCCGTGACGAGGCCGGTAAACGCGGGGACGAGCCCGAATGGAAGACTGTCAGCCACGAGATCGACCGACAGCGGCTGCTTCAACAATCGTGGGCTGGTGTTGCCCGACAGCGCGAGGTTGAGCGGGAGGTTTGCGGTCAACGTCGCCATCGGCACGCCGCCCTTTCGCACCAGATCCAGATGTGTACCGAAGGAATGGTCCGCATAGCCGAATGTCCCGTGAAGATCCGGCACGGTGTCGCCCTTGTACACCCCGTTCACCAAGCCTAACGCGCCACGCAACGTGGGCGCCGCGAGCGTGCCCTGCATGTGTCCCTGCAGGGATACAAGTCCCTCGAGCTGCAGGTCGCTCTGCAGTACGTCGAGGAGGTCGCCAACCTGGAAATTGTCGATCGCAACATCGAAGTTGCCGACGCCGTTCGACGGCAACAATCCATTCGCATAGATGCGACCCATCGTGCCACTGCGGAGCTCGAGATCCTGCACGACGATCCCCGCCGGCCGCGATTGAATCGACGACGGATGCGTCGAAGCCCAGGTCGTGGTGTCGAATCGCAGCTGCACGTCGGCGATACGCAGCTCCCGATCGTTAGGCTTGAGCAGGTAATCACCCTTCAAGCCGTAGTCACGCTGATCGCCCTGCCGAACCAGCAGCTCCACGCGCCCGCGGCCGCTCTGCGCGCGATAGCTCAGCCGCGCGTCCAGACTGTCGAACTGGAATCCAGTGGCGCTGATCGAATCGCCCTTGATGGCCAGCGCCATTGTCGACGCGGGCGTTCGCGCGTTCGTCCACGCAAACTCGCCGACGACCATGTGCGCCGCGTTGCCATGGACGTTGATGTCCTTTGCGCCGAGAGCGCCCCTCGTATCGAAATTCGTGAGATTCCCGCGCAGCGTTCCCGACGCGTAGAGCTTTCCCTTGAGGGTGATGGGCGTTGCTCTCGGCGTGTCGACGACGAGTCTCGGCAATGGTCGACCCGTTGCCAGCCGCTCGATCTCGGTGCGCCGCGCGATACGCGTCGAGTCGGCGCGCGCCCGCCGAATGGCCCGCGCTACCACGGCAGGCCGAGGTTGCACGACACCGGTGTCCGGTCCCGTGTGAGGGAAGATACGATCCATCGCGCCTAACGAATCGATGTCGACGCTGTAACGCAGCTCCCCGGAACGATTGGCGACGAGCCCGAACGTGCCCGACGCTGTTACCTGGGTGTGCGCGCCGCTTAACCTCAGCCGCTGCACGGTCGCCAACCCGCTCGAGATCGCGAGGCGCGCGCTGCCGCTGTCGACGGCGAGGCTGTCCCACCGCGACGCCGCCAGGTCGGCGGTAAACGACGCGTTCATCGTCGCCGGAGTGAAGCCCGCGCCCCGCGCCGTCGCCGTGGCGGTAAGCGCCGTCGCCGGCCCCTTTGCGAGAACCGTCTGCAGGTTGAACACCGTCAGGCCTAACGCGAGATCATATTGCTTCGTCGCGCCCTTCAGCCCAACCGTACCCTTGGCGACGAGCCGCCCCCCATCCGGAAGACGCAAGTCCGAACCGATGGCGAGACTCGACAGCGATCCCGTGAGCCGCACCGGGCCGACCGCGCTCCCGCGCAACCCGATGCTCGGCGAGAACCGCCCGATCTCGGCGAGCGACACTGGCTGCGCGATCACGTTGACGTCTATCCACGGCGAGGCAGTGCCACTCGCGAGGCGGATCGAGGCCGTGCCGGTGAGCCGCGAGTAGTTCCCGCCATCCTCGTGCGACAGGTCGATGCTCCCGGCGAGCCCCGTCTTCGTGTCGCCCGAGACGACAGCCGTGCCGTTGACGATGCCGGACAATGGCAACTGAAATCGCGGCCCAGCCAGCGCTTTCGCGAGTTCCACCTGCGCGGGGTGCAGGCGCAGACGGAGATTGGTCGCGCGCACGCCGTTGGCGAATCCGATCACTCCCACCGCCGCGACCTGACTCGTTCCGCCCGCTGCGTCGGAGAACGCGACATCACCGTCGACACGTAGCGCGTGCCGGCCGCCGTTCACTGCAGCCCGCCCGCTGAACAACCCTCGGCGCGGCGACTTGAAACCGGCGATCATCCGCTCAGCCAGCTGAGTTTCGAGGTTTGTAAATCGAAGATTCGTGTCATGCAGCGCGAACGTGTCGGACAGTGTGAGGCCAAAATTCCCCTTCACAGTCGTGGATCCCGTTCTCACGTCGGCGTTCCGCGCTGTGTAGTCGTCGATGCCTCCCTTCCAACGCACCGCGAAATCCAGCGTCCCGCCGCCCTCGGAGGGCAAGCGCGGATAGAGCCATCGCAAATCCGCCATCGCCGCGGGGGCGCCATGCAGGAAGAGCGACATGTCGCCAGAACTGAAGGCGTAGCTGCCGTCGCCGCTCACGTGTGAGCTGGGCATCGACGCGCGGATGCCGTGCCACCACAGGGAATCGTTGTCGAACTGGAAGCTGCCCCGCATGTCGGTCACGGTCGCAGCAGGTGGCCGAAAGAGCAGCGCCGTCATCTGGAGCGACGTCAGCTCTCCATATCGATACCTGTAACTTGGGTCCGCGAGTCGCAGAGTCGGCAACGACGCGTTCACGGATCGGAGCTCTACTACTCTCTGATATGGTGGCGCCCCGCGATAGCTGCTGGCTTTCACCACCATCGTGCGCCCCTTGCCGCTGAGCGCGAAGCGAACGGCCGAGTCCCGTCCGGCCGGTGAGAGCCCGGTTCCCGGCGACCACGGCGTACGCACGACGAGGTCGCCGTCCACGACGGAAACGTTCTGGA
>DATEHJ010000264.1:0-5473 GCA_035279645.1 Gemmatimonadaceae bacterium | reverse complement strand
GGGTCACGTGAACGCGTAAGTAAGATCACTTCTACCGGTCCCTGACCCAAGCGGAACGGGGAATCGTCGCGGCGACTTCGCTTCCGATGATTCTGAGAAGGCTGGCAGCTTCGGACTGCCAGCCTTTTTCATTTGTGTCCGGCCGGCCTAGTGCCCCGTGCTGCCGAATCCGCCGGCGCGCTCGGTCGAGATGGCGACGCTTCCGTGCGTGAAGGGCAACACCTCGTACCGGTGTAGCACCATTTGGGCAACGCGCTCGCCGTGCGCGATCTCGAGCGGCCCGTCGGTCGTGTTTCGCACGATCACCCGCCACTCGTCCGGAAAATCGGAGTCCACCGTGCCCGGCGCGTTCGGAATACCGAGTCCCTTCTTGAAGGCGGCCCCACTCCGCGGACGGATCTGCGCCTCGTAGCCGTTAGGCAGTCTCGCCTTGAAGCCCAGTGGAATCAACGCCATAACTCCGGCGGCGAGCGTGATTCGCTGTCCGCCACCAGCCGCCTCCGCGGGATGGTGCCATTGACGGCGACCGTCCGAACAATCGACGACCCGGCCGTTGAGATACGCGAACAGATCGAATCCCGCCGAGCCTTGCGTCGCTCGGCGCGGAGGTTGAGCATCGTCGTGCAGAAGCTCGATGACGATCGATTCGACCGGGCGTGCCTCGCGTTCGACGTCGCCGCCGGCCGTTTCCCACTCTGATGCTTCCGTTCGCATGGCGTCTCTCGATGTGAAGCGCGAACGATAGGCCTCGCGTGCCGTCGCGTCTACCTCCCCCACGACCTCGACTTGCCGCGTTCGACCAGCGCCGATAGCCTCTCCACATGTTCGCACTCCTCCTCGCTGTACAGCTTCTGCAGTCCAGCTCCGATACGGCTGGACTCATGACCCCCGGCGTTTCGCACCCGCTCGCGACGAATCGCGCCGCCCGCATCAGCGACGTTCGCTACGCCCTCGATCTCGACTTGAACCGGCTCGACACCGCGCGTGGGTCCGTCCACATCGCGTTGCGCCTGAGCAATCCCGGCGACGTGATCCTCGACTTTCGTGGACCGACGCTCATCGACGTCGGCGTCAACGGCGCTCCGCTCCATGATTCCGAATGGAATGGCGCGCACCTGCGCATCCCGGCTCGTTCGCTCACAGTGGGCGCCAACACCATCGATGCCCATTTCACGACGCCGATCGCGCCCGCCGGCTGGCCCATCATTCGTTTCCACGACGAGACGGACGGACGCGACTATCTGTACACGCTGCTCGTGCCCTCCGACGCGCACGCGCTCTTTCCCTGCTTCGACCAGCCCGATCTGAAAGCACGCCTAACGCTTCAGCTAACCGTCCCATCTGGTTGGACGGCGATCGCGAATGGGCGCCCGCTTGCCGGCGCGACCTCGCCGACGGTGTTTCGTTTCGCGGAATCCGATCCCCTCCCCACCTATCTCCTTGCTTTCGCCGCCGGTCCGTACACTCGTTTCGCCGGCGGACCGCGGTCGACGTCGCTCCTCGTCCGTACCTCACGGGCACGCGAGGTCGAGGTGGATTCGCTGCAGGATCAGGTCGCGTCCGCGTTAGGCTCGCTCGAGCGATACTTCGGCATCCCGTATCCGTTCCAGCAGTTCCAGTACATGCTCTCCCCCGCGTTCCCCTTCGGCGGCATGGAGCATCCCGGCGTCACGATGTTCAATGAGGAGTCATTCATTTACCGCGAGCCACCGACGCTCAACCAACGCCTGGGTCGCCGCGCGACGATCTATCACGAGGTCGCGCATCAGTGGTTCGGCGACGACGTCACCATGCGCTGGTTCGACGATCTGTGGCTCAAGGAAGGCTTTGCCACCTACATGGCGGCGAAGATGCAGGACCTCGAGCACCTGCCCAACCCGTGGATGTCGTTCTATCTCCGGAACAAGCCCGCCGCCTACGAGGTCGACGTGACCGCCGGTACCACGCCGATCTGGCAACAGCTCTCGAATCTCGATCAGGCCAAGAGCAACTACGGCGCGATCGTTTACAACAAGGCGCCTAGTGTCTTGAAGCAGCTCAACTACCTCGTCGGTGACTCGGCGTTCCGCGCCGGAGTTCACGATTTCCTCACCGCGCACGCCTATGGCAATGCCACCTGGCGCGATCTCCTCGGCGCCATCGGCAACTCGGCGCACCAATCGCTTGACGACTTTGGCAAGCAATACATTCTTCGACCGGGCATGCCGATCGTCGAGCAACAGCTCGACGTGTCGGACGGCAAGATTCGGCACCTCCTTCTCATTCAGCGACCGGCGCAGCCATCGCTGTCCGGACCAGGAGCGTGGCCAATCCGCACGGAGGTCGCACTCGTCAGGCATGGCGCGCCGACGACGCTGCTTCCCGTCGTCCTCCGTTCCGACACGACCGAGGTCAAGGAAGCCATCGGTCGTCCCGCGCCAGATTTTGTTTTTGCAAACGCGAACGATTACGCGTACGCGCTCGTGCTCCCGGATACGGCCAGCGCGGCCTGGCTCGAGCGACACATCGGCACTGTTTCCGACGACTTCCTTCGCGCGATGCTCTGGGGATCTCTTTGGGATCTCGTGCGCGAGACGCGACTGCCACCACGCCTCTTCGTCACTACCGCACTCCGCGAGCTACCTAACGAGCGCGACGAACAGATCGCGGCCGGCATTGTCGGGCGGCTGCGACGCGGCATCGAGGCGTATCTGTCACGCGCAGACCGTGACTCGCTGCTCCCGGCCGCCGAGCGCGTGCTTCTCAGCGGAGCTACCGACGCTCGGCGCCCATACGGGATTCGCAAGAGCCAGCTCGACGCCTACATCGACCTCGCAACCACACCCGACGCCATCGCTCGGCTCGACGCATGGCTCGACAGCACGAACGCGGCTGGATTGCCATTGCGTCAGCCAAGTCGCTGGTCGATCGTCACGCGCCTCGTGTCGGTCGCCGGCGCAACGGCGAATCGCCGGCTCACCGACGAGGAGCGGCGCGACACAACGGCTGGAGGAAAGCGTCGCGCGTTCGTCGCCGGTGCCGCCAGTCCCGACGCGAACACCAAGCGCGCCTACTTCGGGCGCTACTTCGGCGATCGCACGCTCAACGAGGAATGGGTCACGGCCAGTCTCCGGGCGTTCAACGATCCCGATCAGCGCGCTCTCACGCTGCCCTACCTCAGCGTCGCGCTCGACAGCCTGCCATGGATCCAGCGGAATCGGCGCATCTTCTTCCTCGGCTCCTGGCTCGGCGCCTTCATCGGTGGCCAGCGGGACGCCGAGGCTTTGCGGACGATCGATGAGTATCTCGCGACGCATACTCTGCCCGCCGACCTGCGCCAGAAGATCCTGCAGACGCGCGATGACCTCGAGCGGACGGTGCGCATCCGCGGCGTCTATGGAGCGACCTAACGAGCGTCGGCCGGCGATCGACGACTCAGCGTCCACTCGGTGAAGAACTGCTCGGCCCGCTCCAGATCCTCGCCGCCGATCGCGTCGCCGAGAGAACGCGCCCCGCGCAGCCCGAGGCGCACCAGTTCCGTGCACACCTCGGCGAGCCCTGAGTCGCGCAGACCACATTCGGCAGCCCGGTTGAGCATTTCCTCATCGCCGGCCGGCAGCACTTGACGCACGTCGTCGGCCGTTGATCGATCGTACACGAGACCGGCGAGCAGGACGATTGGCGCGCCCATCATGTCCGGTCCCAGAGCGTCGATTGACCGCACCTCGAGATGCCCTCGGGGGCGGACCTCTGGAAACAGCGTCGTCAGATGGTCATCCCACGCCGCTTCGCTCCACTCGCCATCCGCCACCCAATCGCCGAACGCGCGGTACGCTCCATCCGCATCGGTTCGGGTCATGTCCCCAGCGTCGAGCGCGAAGCGCGTGTACGCTTCGCACGCCGAAAGCTCGGGGTATGGAATTCCGGTCCGTGACGAATCGAGCAATCGCCAGCAGCGCGCGCGAAAGCTGCGATACCCCGTCTGCCGCCCCGCGTAGCAGGGTGAGTTCGCGAACATCGCGGTGAGATAGGGCGTGAGATCGGCGAGCAGCCGCCAGCGTTGCGGCGGCGCTGTCCCTGGATCGAGGCTCACCTGCGTCGCCGCCGTTTGCCGCATCATGCGGACGCCGCTCGGGCCAAGGCGCTCGAAGTATCGCGTCATCAGCTCGTAGCGCGCACTGTGCAGCTGGAGCGGAATGCAGCTGATGTCGTTGTACGGATCGATCCCCACGCTCGCGAGCTCGATCCCCGCCTCGGCCGCGGCGCGCCGCAAGCCTTCGATGGTCGATCGTGCGTCGCTCAGCAGATGAGAGATCGACGCGCTCGGGACGGTGCAGAGCTCCAGTTGCCCGCCGGGCTCGAAGGTGAGCGTCCAGCCGTTAGGCAGCCTGAAGTAAGGCGCGCCCTTGGCGGACCGCTCCTCGCGCCAGCCCAAGCCGCCGCCGTGCGCGCGGACGAATGACAGCGTCGATCGCGCGTCGGCGCCGGCCCGATCGAGTGGGCACGGCAGGCGGCTCCCCTCGAGCAGCGGCAGCAACTCGATCTCCGCACCGACACGCCGTAGCTCGTCCGGCCGCGCGACAAAGAGCCGCTCGTTCACCGAACGCGCGAAGTAGTCCAACACCGCGCTCGTCGTCATGGGCGCGGCGATGACACGGCGAGCGCGAAGCGCCCGTCGTCCGCGATCCAGTGCTCGAGTCGCAAGCTCGCTGCACGCAGCAAACGCCGCACACTAGGACGGTCGTACTTGCAACTGATCTCGGTCCGAATGGTCTCGCCCTTGGCCAGATGCACCTCACCGACGCTCGGTATGTGAATCATCTGATCGCGAGCCGAGACGAGATGCATCTCGATGCGATGGCGCGTCGGCGAATAGAACGCGCGATGGGCGAAGCTCTCGAGATCGAAATCGGCTCCCATCTCGCGATTGATCACGCGCAGCATGTTCCGGTTGAATGCCGCCGTCACTCCACGCGTGTCGTTATACGCGGATTCGAGCATTCGGCGCCTCTTCCGTAGATCCACGCCGACGAGGAATCGATCGAACGGACGCATCGCGACTCGGACGCGGCCGAGGAGCGCGCGCGCCGAAGGCGCATCGAAGTTGCCGATGGTACTGCCGAGAAAGGCGAACAGAACGGGGCGCGGCAGACGTTCGGGCAAGCCTAACGAGGCACTGATGTCCGCGATCGCGGGCGTTATGCGGAGCGTCGAGTACTCGCGCCGCAGTCGCTGCGCCGTGTCGGCGAGGAATTCCTCGCTCACGTCGACCGGCACGTACTGCTCCGCGCAACCAGCGTCCCGCATTGCATCGAGCAGAATGCGCGTCTTCATGGCGCTTCCCGCCCCCAGCTCCACGAGAGTCCGCGGTCGTAGCATCTCGACGAGCGATCGCGCGTGCCCTTCGAGCAGCGCGCGCTCCGCGCGCGTGAGATAATACTCAGGCAGCCGCGTGATCTTCTCGAACAGCTCGGAACCGCGCTCGTCATAGAAG
>DATEHJ010000263.1:0-8598 GCA_035279645.1 Gemmatimonadaceae bacterium | reverse complement strand
GGCCCCAGCGTCGAAGAAGACGTTGTGCGCCACCGAGCCGAAGGCGAAGGTCACCTCGTCGCCGACGCTAACGGTGAGTGTCGACGGCCCGAAGGTCAGCGACGGTGTCGCGTCGATCGTCCGGGGGTCGCGCGGACCAGTCGACGAGCCGCCTGAGCCGCCACACGCGGCCAGGGTGGCCGCTGCCAGGATCAAACCTGCGTATCTGATTCGTGTCATGGGTTTTCTCGACGCCTTTTGTTTACGGCTTGGGTGCGCGGCGGCATCGCATTGCAGTTCAGCGCCGCGGGAACGATGAGAAAGCTCTCATGGCTACGCTCTGCCGTCTTGAACGAGACGGTTGTCACCTCTTGAATGATCCTGCTCGCGCGCGCTCGTGACGCTGCGCGATTGTGAGGGCCGCGTGTCCACACGATTGAGATGCGTAGTACCGCTCGTCGACCGGCGCGGGCCGCGTCGAATTCTTTCGCTGCATGATGAACGCAGCGTCGCCACAGCCCAGGCGCTCGACTGGCCGGGGGTACTGCTCGAGGCCGGCCGCAATGATGTGGTCGAAGTGGACGACCTGACACTCGCGCATCACTACTTCGGTCTGAACACCGATGACCAACCGGTCACGATCGAAGTGAAGGAGCAGGGGACCTACCGCCCCGTGCGCCTCGATCCAGGTACCGGATGGCTCAACCCGGCGGGTCAGGGTTTCTCGCTGCGCGTTCCGTCCTCCAACCCGAACGCGTACGTGCGCATCTCGATCGACCCGTTGCGCTTCGATCAGCTCGTGAGCATGAGCGATGACAGTGCCACGCCGGTCGCGCTGCGCCGGACCTACAGCGTCGGCGGCGCCCAGGTGCAGCATGTGGTTGGCGCGCTCACGACCGAAGCGGGCGCGGGCACTCCCAGCGGTCTCGCGTTCGTCGATACGCTGGCGACGGCGCTCGGTCTGCAGCTCGTGCAGCAGGCGGGCACCGCGACGCCGCTCCCCGACCGCGCGCGCGGCGGCCTGGCGCCCGCCGCGCGACGCCGTGTTCTCGAGCTGATGGACGCGCGGCCGGATGCGCACCTAACGATCGACGAGCTCGCGCGCGAGGCGGGGTTGTCGCCGGCACATTTTGCGCGCGCGTTCAAGGAGTCGGTCGGTCGCCCGCCCCATCAACACCTCATGGCTCTCCGCCTCGAGCGCGCGCGACGTCTTCTCGACTTGCCCGACGCCGCGCTCTCGGATGTTGCGCTTCGAACCGGCTTCGCCGATCAAGCGCATTTCACGCGCTTCTTCAAGCGAAAGTATGGAGTGACGCCGGGCATGCTGCTGAAAGGACGGCGCCGGGTACGCGCCGGTTGAGCGTCGCCGGCGCCCGATCGCTCTCGTTAGGGATTGAACGAGTCCACTTCCTCGCTGAAGCGGAACGAGGCGCCGTCCGTCGGCACCGCGTTCGGGCCCAGGCCCAGCGTGCCGCCGATGCGGCTGACGATCCAGCTGACCGCCGTCCCCGGCCGGAGCGCCCACCGTGGCTGGAATCCCTGCACGCCCGCCAGGTCGGGCACGACCAGGTCGTACCCGGTGGCGGTGAGATCGGCGTAGGTCGACGTCATCGAAACGCTGACGACCGTGTTGAGACCCTGCTGATACGTCACCGACGTCAGACGATCGTAGTCCTGCTGTCTATCAAAGATGGCGCGCAAGCGCAACGATGGCGTCGTTGCAACCGTACTGAACGCCGGCACCGTCGCGGGCGCGCCGAGTGTTAGTGTTTGATCAACTGGTGACCGGAAGTACACGGCCGCCGAGCGAATGAGACTGCCAACGGTGGGACTCGCGGTCACGTTGAGTACCTGCGTATCGCCCTCGCGAAGCCGTGCCTGTGGGACGGCGTAAAAGGCTCGGGTCGCGGCAGACGCCGAGTTCGAGAGAAATGAGATCTGATTCCTGCTGTACGGGGTGTTCAGCAGCGTCAGGAGATGGGCGCCTTCAGGTCCCAAACCCCCGATCGTGACATTCGAGACTGCCGGTGCGAACGCTTCGTTCGAGGCAAAGTCCAGCACCGGCAGCGTCGTGCTGTCCGGCTGCTCGAGACTCCGGCGAAGGATGATGCGCGAGAGGACATTCGCTCCGTTCTCTTGCGTGATGAGCGTCGCGAGAATGTCCTGCGGTCCGCTCGCGAGCCCGGGAAGCGAGAAGCTGTTCCCCTGCGCCGGGTATGCGAGATCGCGCGTGCCGAAGCCGGCCATCACGTTCGCGACGTCGTTCGCACCGAGGCCCGACACGCTGCCGAGCAACGTCTTGGACACGAGCGCGCCACAGTGCACCGGGTTCGTGTCGCCCACGGTCGCGAGCTCGGTCGGCACGCCGTACTCGACGTCGAGCGTCGTTAGGCCGTTCGCGAAGTCGCGCGCCGTCGCGACCGCGCCGCGGTCGTTCGTGAAGGGGTGGCGAAAGACGACGTGATTGCCGACGAGCTGGGGCTGGGCCTGCGCCCATGCGCCGTTGCCGTCTTGAAAGGCAACCCATGCCGGCGCCGAGGCTGCGCAGTAGGCGACATCCACCAGTGTCGGCTGTGGGTCGGTCACAATCGGTGACGTCACCTTGTCGCTGCTGCAGCCGGCGAGGATTGACAGCGTGAGTATGAGTTCGACGAACTTCGCGCGTCTGATGATCATGTTTGGAGAGCGCTCGAGCGCACCGCGGACTTTTTTGGATAGCTGCAACAACGCCTGAACGTCGTCGCTCGGGGCGCTGACATATAGAACGGATTCCGGGCGGGATTTTGAACATTTCTGCTGTCACCCTTATCGGAGTGGGTCCCATTCGTCTTCTCATGGTATGCGGGAGTCTTCGCGCAAGCTCGTCGAACGCTTCGGTGCTGGAGGCGTTGGCGCTGGTGCTCAGTGACGGGCACCAGTTGACTCGTTATGCCGGCCTGGCTGATTTGGCCGCGTTCAACCCCGATCTGGACGTCGAGCCGCCGCCGCCCGCGGTGCGCGCGCTGCGCGAGCAAATTGCGGCCGCTGACGCGCTGATCGTTTCATGTCCGGAGTACGCGCACGGCGTTCCGGGCGCGCTCAAGAACGCGCTCGATTGGCTGGTGAGCGGCGTGGAGATCTATGGCAAACCGGTTGTCCTCCTGAATCCTTCGCCGCGATCGCTGTTCGCCCACGCGCAGCTCGCCGAGACGCTGCGCACGATGGGTGCGGCATTGCCGGACTCTGCATGCGTCACGTTGCCGATCGCGGGACGTGGGCTCGACGCCGCGGGAATCGCCGCCGACCCGAGTCTTGCGGCGCTGTTGCGTGGCGCGGTTGACGCACTCCTGAGCGGCCTTGCGTCGCGTTAGGCGGCCAAGCTCGAGGGCTAGGGGTTAGGGCGGCCCCCACACTCTTTTAACGTCGTCATCACTCCGGGGAATTCATGTCAACGACTACGACACGCGAGCGAGAGATCATCGAACTCGAGACACGATTCTGGAGCGCGATTCGCGATGGCGACGCGACGGCCGCGTCGAGCATGGTCGATGACACGTGTGTCGTCACTGGCGCGCAGGGCAATGGCGCGGTCGATCCAGCAACATTCGCCAAGATGATGGAGGCGCCGCAGTGGAAATTGCACGAGTTCTCCTTCGAGAAGGAGAGCGTGACATTCCCTACTGACGACGTCGCGATCATCGCTTACACGGTGACGGAGGAGCTCACCGTGGACGGCAAGCCGCTGACGCTTCGCGCGGCCGACGCCTCGACGTGGGTGAAGCGCGAAGGGCAGTGGCACTGCGCCTTGCATACCGAGTCGGTGTTGGGCGATCCGTTCGGCAGGGACCGGCGCGCGTCGTAAGCGCGGTGCCTGTCATTCCGACCGCAGCGACGCATGACACTTGAGGGTGCCGGGGCTATTCGAACCGCAGGGGGAGCAGGTATCTTCTCGCGATGCGCTGGCCCCTTCCCTCACCGCGCGCCATTGTTCGTTGCCTTTTATGCCTAACGGCGATCAGCGCCGTTGGCGTGGCGCAGGCACCCCGTTCCGATAGCATTCCGCTTCCCGAGCACCCGCGACCTGACTTCCAGCGCGCGGAGTGGCTCAATCTGAATGGTCGTTGGCGCTTTGCGTTCGATGCACGCGACGCCGGCGTCCGCGCCGGTTGGCCTAACGGCGCGCTGCCGGCCGGCCACGAAATCCTTGTCCCGTTTTCGTGGGGCGCGCCCCTGTCCGGTGTGCCGGACAGCGCCGCCATCGGCTGGTACGCTCGTGACGTGCGCGTACCAGAGAGCTGGCGGGGCCGACGAGTATTTCTCGTCTTCGGCGCGTCGGACTGGCGCACCACGGCCTGGATCGACGGAGAGAAGCTCGGCGAGCATCAGGGTGGCTACACGCCATTCTCGTTCGAGCTGAAGCCGCTTCGCTTCGCGAAGCCCCTTCGTCTCGTTGTGCGGGTTGACGACACGCCGCACCCGTTCAAGCTCGAGGGCAAGCAGGGCTACGGCGCCGCGCACGGCATGTGGCAGACCGTCTACCTCGAGGCGCGCGGCAGCGATCCGCTCGCCGCGGTGCATTTCACGCCGCGCGCCGATCTCGCCGGCGTCGGCGTGGACGCGCGACTGCTCGCGGCAGCTCCGAACGACCTGACCCTCCGATTGACATTCACTAATCGCGATGGTCAGCCGAGCGTCGCCGAGCGGATTCCCCGCGGCGCGACCACGATTCACATCGACGTCCCGCTGCCTAACGCGCATCGCTGGTCGCTCGACGATCCTTTTCTGCACGAGGTGACTGCAAGCGTCGAGGGGCCGGGCGTCGTCACCGACCGCGTCCAGTCGTATTTCGGCATGCGAACGATCGGCGTCGTCGATCTGCCTGGCACGAATTACCCCTACGTGGCAATCAACGGCACGCCGGTGTTTCTGCAGCTCGCGCTCGACCAGGCGTACCATCCGCGGGGCTATTACACCTTTCCGACGGATAGCGTGTTGCGCGACGAGATCCTGCGTGCGCGACGCATCGGCCTCAACGGACTCCGGGAGCACATCAAGATCGAGGCGCCGCGAAAGCTGTACTGGGCGGACAAGCTCGGCGTCCTGATCATGGCCGACGTCCCGAACTGGTGGGGCCCGCCCGATTCCGCGGCGTTCCAGGAGCACGAAGTCGCCCTCCGAGGAATGATCGACCGCGACTACAACCACCCGGCGGTGTTCGCATGGGTGATGTTCAACGAGACCTGGGGCCTAACGACGCAGCTCGAGGGGCATGAGCGTTACACGCCCGAGGCGCAGCGCCGGGCAGCGAGCGTCTATCGCCTGGCCAAGTCGCTCGACGCGACGCGACTCGTCGAGGACAATTCGGTGTGCTGTCACCGCGGCCACACCGACACCGATCTCGACTCGTGGCACGAGTATCTGCCGGGCTGGGAATGGCAGCACCACCTGGACGTGATCAGCGACAGCACCTTTCCCGGATCGTCGTGGAACTTCGAGCCGGGGTGGAAGGAGGGACACCAGCCGATGCTCAACTCCGAGTTCGGCAACGTCTGGGGCTACGAAGGAAGCACCGGCGACGTCGACTGGAGCTGGGACTATCATCGCGCCGTAAACGCCTTTCGCAGTCACCCCAAGCTCGCCGGCTGGCTCTACACCGAGCACCACGACGTCATCAACGAGTGGAACGGCTACTGGCACTACGACCGGTCGCCCAAGGAGACTGGTTTCTCTGGAATCGTGGACGGGATGTCGCTGCGCGACCTGCATGCGCCGCTCTACGTCGCGGTCGGCGACCCGGAGTTGAGCCGCGCGGTGCCGCAAGGCGCCGCGATCGACGTGCCGCTCTACGCGTCGTTCCTGAGCGGGAGCACCGCATTCGGCGATTCGCTCACGCTCCGTGCGGACGTGAGCGGCTGGAACAGCCTCGGTGAGTATCGACACTACGCGTCGTCGACGCGACGCATCGCTTACCGGCCGTGGATGTCGGCGCCCCTGTCGCCACTGCGGGTGATGGCACCTAACGAGCCGGCGGTGATGGTCGTGGCCGTGCGGCTCGAGGACGCGTCGGGAACGGTGTTGCATCGCAACTTCACGACGCTCATCGTCGATGGCAGCATGCCCGACACCGCCATCCTCAGCGACGGCCGTCGCGTTCGGGTTGCGCACGTCCCGGCGGCGGCGGTGAGCGACGCGCGCTGGAGCCTCAAGCAGTGGACGGTGCTCGGCGGACGGAAGATGGACGGCGCGGGGAGCGGCTACTTCGAGTATCGCATACCGTGGCCGGCTGGACTCTCGGCGAGCAGCGTCGCGAGCGCGACCTTCCTCGTCGAGGCCTCGTCGAAGCGGCTCAATGGGAAGGACCGCGACACCGCAGACGCCGGCGGCGGCGACTACATGCGCGGCGGTGGATTCCACGACCCGAGCCGCAATCCGAACAGCTACCCCATGACCGGAACGACCCCGTTCCCCAGCGCCATGGCCGTCACGGTGAACGGGCACCTCGCCGGACGATATGAGCTCGCGGACGACCCCGCGGATTCGCGCGGCATCCTGAGCTGGCACGCGCAGCCTCACGACCGGCACCTGTACGAGGCGGGCTCGTATGGGCAGCTTCTTCGGATCCCGGTACCGGCCCAGAGCATCGCGGACGCGGCGCGTACAGGTGCGATGATCGTTAGGCTCGCGGTCGATCAGGCTTTGCCGGGTGGACTCGCGGTCTATGGAGCACAGTTCGGCCGCTACCCGGTCGATCCAACCGTACTGTTCGTCCTGCGGTAATCGATGCCAGCTCCGCGCGGTTTTTCACTCTTTGTCGTCGCGACCCTCATCGGCTGCTCCGTGCATCGATCTAACGACAATCCCGCGGCGGTGACGGTGACGCGCGCGCCTTTCGGTCGTTTGCCGGACGGACGCAGCGTCGACCTGTACACGCTCAGCAATGCACACGGTGTCGAGGTCCGCGTCATGACCTTTGGCGCAATCGTCAGCGTTGTTCGCACGCCGGATCGCGGCGGTCATGTCGACGACATCGTGCTCGGGTTCGATAGTCTCTCGGGCTATGAGGGCGAGCATCCGTACTTCGGGGCGGTCGTCGGCCGTTATGCAAACCGCATCGCGCACGGTCGCTTCACGCTGGACGGCACGACGTATCATCTCGCGCTCAACAATGGGCCGAACAGCCTTCACGGTGGGCGGCGGGGCTTCGACAAGGCCCTCTGGACCGGCGAATCGTTTACGCGAGGCGACTCGGTGGGCGTGGCGCTCCACTACACCAGTCCCGATGGCGAAGAGAGTTATCCGGGCACATTGCAGGTCGGCGTTAGGTATGCGCTCACGTCGAACAACGAGTTGATCGTCGACTACGAGGCGACGACGGACAAGGCGACGCCGGTGAATCTCACGCAGCACACGTATTGGAATCTCGGCGGCGAAGGACGCGGCGACATTCTTGGTCACGTGCTCGAGCTGGACGCGTCCGCCTTTACGCCGGTCGACTCGACACTGATTCCAACCGGCGTGGTGGCTCCGGTGGCGGGCACGCCCTTCGACTTTCGCACGCCCACACCGATCGGCACGCGTATCGACGCGGCCGACGAGCAAATTCGCTTCGGTCGCGGCTACGACCACAACTTCGTGCTCGATCATCCGCCGGGTACCCTGGGGCACGCGGCGCGCGTCGTCGATTCGACGAGTGGTCGTACGCTCGACGTCAGTACGACGGAGCCGGGCATGCAGTTCTATTCCGGCAACTTCCTGGACGGGACGCTCGTCGGCAAAGGCGGGCAGGCATATGGGCATCGCGCGGCTCTGGTGCTCGAGACACAACACTATCCCGACTCGCCCAACCACTCCGCGTTTCCGTCGACGATTCTGCGCCCCGGCACAACCTACCGGTCTCGTACGGTGTTCGCATTTGGCGTTGCTCGTTAGGTACTCGCGCCGAGCGCGATGACGCCCGACACGCGCCTCCTGCTTTACGCCTTTGGCGCGGTGGTCGTTCTCATCGTGCTCATCGCGCGGCTCAAGCTGCATCCGCTGATCGCGCTGACGACGGTCTCCCTGGCGCTGGGCGTGGTCGCCGGAATGCCGCTCGGCGACGCCGTGAAGGCGTTCCAGGATGGCGTTGGCGCGGCCCTGGGCTTCATCGCGATCGTCGTCGGCATCGGGACGATGCTCGGGAAGATGATGGCGGAGTCCGGCGCCGCGACGCGGATCGCGAACACGCTGATCCAGCAATTTGGTGAGCGAAGAGTACACTGGGCGCTCATGGTGGTTGCGTTCATCCTCGGCATTCCCGTGTTCTTCCAGGTCGGATTCGTTTTGCTCATTCCCCTGGTGTTCACGATCGGGCGGCGAACCGGATTGTCGCTCGTGAAGATCGGCATTCCGTTGGTCGCTGGGCTTTCCGTCGTTCATGGCATGCTGCCACCGCATCCGGCGGCAATGCTCGCCGTGACCGCGTACAACGCGGACGTCGGGCGCACGATTCTGTATGGACTGCTCGTCGGCCTGCCGACCGCGGCGCTCGCCGGTCCAATCTTCGGCGCCTGGATCGCCCGGCGCGTCGCACTCCCGTCGGAGAATCCGATGGCGCTCCAGCTGTCGGAGCGCGATGTCGATGCGCCGCTGCCGGGTTTCGCG